>NZ_JBNDHT010000022.1:0-62690 GCF_056755115.1 Rhizobium sp. SVR5-2C
TGCTGAAACTGCCCGTAAAGGTCGTGTCCTTGCTTTCCGCGGTGCATTCGATCGCGACCGGCTTGCCGCTATAGGGATTGCCGAAGGTGCAGGTGCCTGCCACCTTCACCTGCCCAGTCATCTTCTCGCCGACACCCGTCGTCACCAGATTGAGGGGAATGCGGGCATTGCCGTTGGAGGCTGCCTTGATCGCGGTGCCATCGCCTTGAAAGCCGAGCATCTTGCCGCCTGAGGTAAAGATGAAGGTTACCTGACCGTTCGGCAGTCCGACGCTCGCGAGTTCGCCCTTGCAGCCCTTCGACGCATCGACCTTGCCGACGACGAGCTTCGCGCACTTACCTCCAAGCGTCGTCACGCCGGCGCTTGGAAAGTTTTGGGACCCGGCGCTGGCGCCGGAGGCGAAAGCTACGGCGGAAAGGGCCGTAACTGCAATCACTGTCAGTCTCATCTTTTCAGGAATCCCGTCATGCTGGCTTGTCGAATCGGATTCGCATCATTCTGTGTCCGAAATTTGCCGGTGCAAAGAAAACGGGCCGCTGCAGGGATAGCGGCCCGTTCTTGGAAGCGGGACCGTCAATGACGGTCGCCCTCTTAATCTCTCGGCCCGCTCGAACTGGATGAACGGATCTCGCCTGTCAAACGTTCGTCAGTGACGGCGGCTCGCATCCTCGACGGACCAGCCAAACCGCCAAGCCTCGTAGCGGGCATACCAAGCCTCAAACTCGGCAGCATCCCGGATCGGCATCAATTCCGGCCGCGACATCGGATTGTCGCTCAGTCGGCGACCAAGGCGCCGATCGCGTATTCCGCACTCCTGCATGTCGAGCAGTTCTTCGATTTCCATCGCGTCTCCCCAACCGCTGACCTAGCCGACCCCTAGGCAAACATTTCTTGCTGCTAATGTCCAGCGGTTAGTCGCCGTTTCTGCGATTCACAAGATTAGCTCGAAGGGAGCACAGGCCGATTCAAGCTCCTTCCTGCAGGTTATAACCCCCGGCCAAGCTCCCCAAATATGTTGTAAAAATATCGTTAAAATGGCCTGTAACAAGTTTTTGTTCATCTCCCGTTCAGAAAACATTTTGGGAAACCGGTCAGATGGTTCAATCTGCTCCTTGTAAATAAGGAGATACTGAATGATTCGATTGACCGCGGTGCTGACGCTGTTCTCAGTCTATGCATTCACGATGTTTTTCATCGTAGCCATTCCTGAGGCGCCGGAGCTGCAGACCGCAGCAACTTTATCGGTAGACGCCACGCTTACCAAATAAAGTACTTGATGGTGTTTTAACCTCGTGTGAGCCGTGCCGGCGGCGCTGATTTGCGCAACAAGACGCGACTGCTCGGTGCCCAAGACCAATTGGGCCGATCTCCGTAAATGAACGTCATTCTCGCAACGCGACGCTTTCCCCACGGACCTCGGATTGGACGTTTGCGGAACGCCGTTCGGATAATTCCTAAAAGGGTTGTGTAAGGAAGGCTTTATACGATTGGATAACGTGGCTGATGCGAATGCATCTCTTTATTTGAAGCTGCAAAAATGGTCTTCTACAGATGCCTGCAAAGGCAATCGCACCGTGTGACCTGATCTGGTGCAGGGGCTTGCTCACTCCCAAGGCGAGTCCCGTCAAGCCAGACGATGCCGCGCCGGATTTTGTGCACGTGGTCGATGATATCCCTTTTACGATCAGAGGTATTCCCGATGGCAACCCAGAGGTTCATTGTTCAAAACAACCTTAATATCTACCGGACGGTGCTCGATGTGGTCACCGGCAAGGCGACCGTGGTCGGTGGAATGGTTATGGACATGCTTTCCGACGAGGAGGCGCGCGAACTGGCCGGATGGCTGAACTGGGAGCATCAACAGAAGTCTTCTCGTCTGGAGCTAGGTGTTTCTTCCTGAGCTCTGGTTTCACCTAGCAGGATGCTGTGTTCAGCGCCAATTAGGTTTGGCGGATATAAAGCGAACGATGGACGAGCTCCCGAAGGAACCAGAACAGGTACAACCTGGAGAGGATGAGCGTCGACGAGGCGGCGCCGCCCTGCCGAGCTGCGGCGAGACGGCGCCCGATCCCATTAGTGAGTGCAGGCAGAGCTTGATTTGATTGCAGATTCTGCAAGAGCCCTGCTCGAGTGAGCCTTGCCGACCTGCATCATCATCTTCCCGTCTGGTTTCACCTCGGTGACCATGCAGTTCCTGCTTTTGGCCGGGTGACCAACGTAGAAGCTATTCGCCGCGAAAGCCGACGAGGCGATAAGTGCCGCGAAAGCGGCTAGCGATATTGCTTTCATCATTTGCCATTCTCCTCTCATACGTCCGCAGCACTGGCTGCTATGAGTCATGGCCTGCGACAGGGCATCGTAGTGCTGTCCTTTCGGAACAGCGCCGGTTCTGGACCTGGCGGGGAAGGATATCGGGGACTACACTCCGCTTGGTCCGCTGCTTCAACAGACGGAGTTTCAAAAATGTTCCCGTGGCAAACGGTCGCAATCTAGAAGCCGGGTCCCCATCACCTCTATTCCGGTGCCAGCCCATCCGTGGTCAATGGCCGCCGATCATATCGAGAGCGTGACTACAGCTTGCTCGCACTGCCCGCGCTCCATCATCGTTTTGCCTCAGGTTCGCTGAACCTAAGGGGAAATATGTAAAAGGCTCCCGAAGGAGCCTGAAACATCTTGAATATCAAGTAATTGGATGGTGGGCGTGACAGGGATTGAACCTGTGACCCCTACGATGTCAACGTAGTGCTCTCCCGCTGAGCTACACGCCCATCCGATGGCGGCGCATAGATCACAAAACCTTGGGAACCGTCAATAGGCTTTTTTGAAGTTTTGTGACGCGCCAACGGAATGCCTTATGCGGCAAGCATTTTGTTCACTTCTTCGACGAGATCGCGAAGGTGGAAGGGCTTGGAAAGCACCTTTGCATCCTTCGGCGCCTTCGAATCAGGGTTCAAGGCGACGGCGGCAAACCCAGTGATGAACATCACTTTGAGGTCCGGATCGAGTTCCGTCGCACGGCGGGCGAGCTCGATGCCGTCCATTTCCGGCATGACGATATCGGTCAGCAGCAGCGAAAAGGGCTCTTCGCGAAGCCTGTCGTAAGCGCTTGCGCCGTTATCGTAGGAAAGAACCTTGTAACCAGCCTTTTCAAGCGCCTTTACGAGGAAGCGGCGCATGTCGTTGTCGTCTTCGGCAAGCAGTATCTTCTGAGTCATTATCCAGACCGATGGTGATAGGTTTTGGTGGGAGGTTCCAGCCATTTACACTAGACTTTGCCCGGTAAACAACCGGTGAATTGGCTAGCCGTGGCTGTCATCCCCTATCCATAGTATGGACTTGAGGTAACGCAACTGGCAACATGGGCGAAGCAGCCGTCCTATCACATGGTTAAGAGGGAAAAAGGTGCCGGAAATCCGCGAATACGAGCTTTTTGAGATCCGTGAGCCCGTGTCGCAGACCATTCCATTCGTTTATAACTCTCCCCATAGTGGCCGTATTTATCCACCGGAATTTATCGCCCAGTCGCGGCTCGAAGGCATTTCCATCCGCCGATCGGAGGATCACTATGTCGACGAGCTGTTTGCAGCAGCCAGTCTGCTCGGCGCGCCTCTGCTTCTCGCCAACTTCCCTCGCGCCTATCTCGATGTAAACCGCGAGCCTTACGAGCTCGATCCGCGCATGTTCGAGGGGCTCCTGCCCCCCTATGCGAACATCAATTCGCTGCGTGTCGCAGGCGGGCTGGGGACGATTCCGCGGATCGTTGCCGAGAACATGGAAATCTATGCACGGCGGCTTAGGGTGGAGGAGGGGCTCGACCGCGTCGAGAGCGTCTACAAGCCTTATCATGCCGCGCTGCGCCGCTTGATCGCGCGTACCCACGTGCAGTTCGGCTTTGGCGTGTTGATAGATTGCCATTCGATGCCGGGCAACGTGCGGGTCGCAGGCAGCAATGCGCGGCCGGACTTCATCATCGGTGACCGGTATGGCACCAGTGCTTCGGCGGAGCTGTCGCGAACGGCGATCAGCATCCTCGAGGAAATGGGCTTTACGGCGATCCGCAACAAACCCTACGCCGGGGGCTTCATTACCGAGCACTACGGCCGTCCCTCGCGGGGTTTACATGCGCTGCAGATCGAAGTGAACCGGGCCATCTACGTCGATGAAGTCACATTGGAAAAGCGCGCCGACTTTCCGCTGATCGTTAAGGCTGTTACCAGTTTCATGCAGCAGATGGCGAGCTATGTGCAGCAGTTCGCGTCCGACACGGCGCTTGCGGCCGAGTGAGCTGCCAAACAGCGGTCAAAAAAGAGCCGCGCTGTGCAGCGCGGCGAGTCTAGGGAGGAAACACCCAAGGAGGGCATTTACAGTCGAGAGACTGCATGAGGAGAGTATTGCTGCGATGCACAATTGTCAATCATTATTTTGCACTGCAAAAAAATCGGGCAGCTATTGGCGCCTTGCTTAGTGCAGTTGCATTCGAAGGCAGTTCCGCTATGAAAAGCGGCACTATCGCCAGAAAACGGATGTTTCATGCTTCCCGACCGCTCGTTCTTCAATCGCTTGGCGGAAGCCGCTAAGGCGGAAACCCTGCCACGGTTCCGCTCCGGCCTTGATGTCACGAACAAGCTTTCAAGCGGCTTCGACCCCGTTACCGAGGGCGATCAGGCGGCGGAAGCCGCAATCCGAAAACTAATCGAAGAGCATTTTCCCGACCATGGCATTCTTGGCGAGGAACACGGCAATATGGGCCTCGATCGCGAATATGTCTGGGTGATCGACCCCATCGATGGAACGCGCGCCTTCATTTCCGGCCTGCCGGTATGGGGAACGTTGATCGGGCTGCAGAAGAACGGCCGGGCGATCATGGGCATGATCGAACAGCCGTTCACCGGTGAACGCTATTTTGCCGATCAAAACGGCTCTATCTACTCGGGGCCGGAGGGCGAACGGCGGTTGAGGACGCGCGATTGCGGCACGCTTTCCAACGCGATCCTTTTCACCACCTCGCCGCATCTCTTTACCGGCGAAGAAATGGACAGGTATCGCAAGGTCGAAAGCCAAGTCCGGCTCTTCCGCTACGGTATTGATTGCTATGCCTATGCACTGCTTGCGGCCGGCCATGTCGATCTCGTGATCGAAAATGGTCTGAAGCCCTACGATGTCGGCGGGATCATTCCGGTGATCGAGAATGCCGGCGGCATCGTCACGACTTGGGACGGCGGACGGCCGGAGAACGGCGGCTCGATCATTGCCGCCGGAAGTCGGGCCGTTTACGAGCAGGCGCTTGCGCTTCTGCGCTAGGCCTCTACCCGCTCAAACACCGATTCCCTCAACTTTTTCAACGGCCTCGGCGTCGCTGCCCGGAATAAAGGCGTTGAGCGCTGCCAGGGCGGCTGCGCGATAGACGTCGCGCTCCTGAAAAATCTCATGCCGGGCGCCGTTGACCGGCACGAGCTGTCCCGCGCGGAAATAACGGGAGAGCCGCTCCTGCGCGATGTAGGGCACGACGCCGTCGCGGGTCGGGGCAATGACGACTGTCGGTATGTTGATCGAGAAAAGGTGGTTCGGCGTCAGGACCTTGTCGATCGTCGTGAAGCATTCACGCAGCCAGCGCGCAGTCGGCGGACCGAGCATCAGTTCCGGATGCTCCTTCATCATCGTGATGTTCCGCTCGAAACGCACCTCGTCGGAGGTAAGCGGATTGTCGCGGAACGGCAGCTCCGGCATTTTGCGGGCCAACGGCAGCGATCCAAGGCCGAGCGAGCAGGCCGTGGCGGCGAGACGGCGAATGGTTGCGGTGGACGCGACCTGGCCGATCAGGCCTAGGAACGGCGCGGACAGCACCATGCGCTCGATGCGTGTTCCAAGATAAGGCGCAGCCGAAAGCGCAATCAGGCCCCCGGTCGAATGGCCGAGCAAATAGAACGGTAGGCGGGTGTCGGGCAGTACCACCTTTTCCAGAAAGGTGTCGAGGTCCCGCTCATAATCGGAAAAGCGTCGCACGTGGCCATGCTGGCGCTTCTTGATGAGCCGCGGCGAGCCGCCCTGGCCGCGAAGATCGAAGGTCGCAACCCAGAGGCCTCTTGCCGTCAGATCGCGGATCGTCTCAAAATACTTCTCTATGTACTCGTTGCGCCCCTGAAGAATGACGACGGTACCCTTCGCGACCGAAGCGTCGGACCGAAACACGGCGTAGCGCAGCTTCCATCCATCGTGCGTCTCGAAGTAGCCCTCGGTGCAGTTTTCCGGGACCGGGTTATCAGGTGTCGAGATGAGGACGCTGTCCATGAGCCTGCTTTCGATGCCGCCTGATCGTAGGCATAATCAACGGCCACTGAAAATCAACTGCTAAGGGACAGTACGGATAAAAAGAGACCGGCGGGGCAATTGAGGAGTACCCGGCGCCGGCCATAAGGCGGACTGAAGAAGAAGGGACGATGCACTTCAGCCATCGGGCCAGTTTTAATACCCGACAATATGGAATTTACAGATGCACTGCTGAACAGACGCCGAACCTTGCGTTCATGCCCCGTTCACCGTGCTTTGAAGAGGACTTGAACTTCGGAAAGACCATCACCATCTCAATTTTGCGGGCGCCAAACGGGTCCGCGGAACCGTCCCGAAGCTGCCGAATATGGGGTTTCAGGGCATATTTATCGCAACACGTCGCTTCCCAGGAGGACACAATGCGTCACGTAGACTTCTCTCCCCTTTATCGTTCCACCGTCGGTTTCGATCGTCTTTTCACGATGCTCGACAGCCTTGCTCAGCCGGATCAGGGGCAGACCTATCCGCCCTACAACATCGAGCGCACCGGCGAAAACACCTACCGCATTACCATGGCCGTTGCTGGTTTCGATGAAAGCGAGATCTCGATCGAAGCTCAGGCTCACGCTCTGACCGTCAAGGGTGAAAAGAGCGAAGAAAATGCGGAAGGCAGCGAATTCCTCTATCGCGGCATCGCCAAGCGCGCCTTCGAGCGCCGCTTCCAGCTTGCCGACCATGTCGAGGTGACGGCCGCTTCGCTGAAGAATGGCCTGCTTCACATCGACCTTCTTCGCAGCATTCCGGAAACCATGAAGCCTCGCAAGATCGCGATTGCTGCAGAGCCGGTAAGCGCGCCGAAGGCTATCGAGGCTCAGGTCGCGAACTAACCGATCCCTCTGAGGACAGGATAAGCAGCGGCGCTCGTTTGAGCGCCGCTTTTTTATTGCCGGGCGGTCAGGCCGGATGGACCGATTCCCTATCCCTTACCCGCCGCCATCTCGGATGCGGCTATTTGACTGGCGCGGCGGGCGTCCATTCCGCCACGAGATCGAGCAGGCCCGGAAAGCGTTCGTTCAGGTCTTCGGCGCGGACGCGGCTGCGACGCTCAAGGCCATATTGCCGCTGGCGGATGAGACCAGCCTCGCGCAGCGCCTTGAAATGGTGTGTCAAAGAGGATTTCGGCCGGTCGAAACCGAACCACCCGCAGGTATGGTCATAGTCTTCCGACTCCAACAGCAGCCTACGAATGATGGTGAGGCGCAGAGGATCGGCGAGCGCCCCCATGACCGTTTCCAATCGCAATTCATCAATTGCGGGTTCCGGCAAGGCCGGGGGCCGGTGGTGCGCGGGATCTTCGATGGCGATGTGCTGTTTGGACATGCAGGCATCTATAGCACCATGTACGACTTTTGTCGAACCGTATTGTACGAATTATCTCGAACTACTATAGTACGAAAAAGATCGTACAGCCGGAGTCGTCTTCATCATGACAGTCCAATCCCAATCAGATGCTGATCCGCGCTATGCAGCAGAGGCGCCGCCATGGCGGATGTGGGCGGCGGCCTGGATCGTAACGGCGGTTTTCATCCTCTCGAACTCTGCGACGCCCCTCTATGTCCATTGGCAGGGTGAGATTGGTTTTTCGTCAGCAACCCTCACTGTTATCTTCGCGGCTTATATCTTCGGCCTACTGCTTGCGTTGCTCGTCGCCGGACAGCTTTCCGACCGGTATGGGCGCAAACCGGTTCTGATCCCGGGTCTCCTCGCCGCGATGGCGGCCTGTCTCCTGTTTGCCGCGGCCGAATCCGTGGCAATGCTGGTGATCGCACGTCTGTTGTCAGGCATTGCCGTTGGCGTGATTGTGTCGGCCGGGATGGCGTCGGTCGTCGATTTGGGTGGTCCGGAGCGCCGAAAAACCGCATCTCTTGCGGCGTCCGTGGCAATGGTTCTGGGGGCGGGCCTAGGCCCGCTGCTCGCCGGTGCCTCGGCACAGGTGCTTTCGCAGCCCGTATTGCCGATTTTTGCGGCGGAGTTCCTGATACTCGTCAGCGCGTTCATCGCGATCGCAATCCTGCCGCTGAAGCGTTCAGCGCCGAGTGACGGCTGGCGGCTGCGTCTGCCTGGCGTGCCACAGCCAAACCGCAAGCACCTTGCCTTCGGAATAGCAGTGTTCGGTCCCGGTATTACGGCAACATCCTTTGTGTTGTCGCTCGGTCCGTCGCTCCTTTCGCGGCTTCTCGATGTCACCAGCCCGCTTGTTGCCGGAGGCATGGCCTGCGCCATGTTCCTGACGGCGACAGGCGTTCAGTTCGCCGTCCGCCGTCTCCCGGTCAGGACGATCTTCATGATCGGGTCGGCGGCGAGCGTCGTGTCCATGTTGGGCATTGTGGTTGCAGTGAACGGCTCGATCGCGACTGTATTGGTCGCCGCCGCGCTACTGGCGGGTGCCGGGCAGGGCCTCGGACAATTGGGCGGGCTGACGCTGATCGGCCTGCATGTACCGGCTCATCGTCGCGCCGAGGCCAATGCGGTTCTCAATTTCGGCGGGTACATCCCGGCCGGATTGCTGCCCGTCGCGACAGGCTATCTCATCGATCTGACAGGCTTTGCTGCGGGCGCCACGGCGTTCGCCATCCTTCTTGCTACAGTTGCGATCGGCGGCGCGGCGTTTGTCGCCGCCCGCTTGACGAAGGAGTAGGGAGCTTGGCGCACTGTTCGCTGGAGGTTGCCTACGCGGCTTTGGTTGCCGCGGCGACCTTCTCTTCGGTTATCCTTCGTGCTGCCGCGGCCGCGTACTTCTGGGCGATCACGGCGCCGACCATCAACTGGATCTGGTGGAAGAGCATCAGCGGCAGAACGATGGCGCCGATCGACTGGCCGGCGAAAATGACGCTTGCCATCGGTACACCGCTTGCCAGGCTCTTTTTCGAGCCGCAGAAAGTGATGGTGATCTCGTCGGCCTTGTTGAAGCCGAGAAGGCGGCTGCCGTGCATGGTGAAGGCGAGCACGAAAGCGAGCAGCAGCGTGTCGAGAACAATGACGACGGCGATGTCTCGCGGCGAAAAGGTGTGCCACAGACCCTCGACGACTGCCGTGCTGAAGGCCAGGTAAACGACCATCAGGATCGAGCCGCGATCGACGGGCATCAGGATTTTCTTCTTCGAACGGATCCAGCCGCCGATCCAAGGCTCCAGAACCTGGCCGACGATGAATGGGGCGAGGAGCTGCAATAGGATCTGTTCCAGGGCGTCCCAGGAAAAGCCGCCATGGCCGCCGACCGAAAAGAGCAGGCCGACGAGCAGCGGCGTGAGGAACATGCCGAAGATGTTCGAAGCCGATGCGGAGCAGATCGCCGCGGGCACGTTGCCGCCTGCCATCGAGGTAAAGGCGATCGAAGACTGAACCGTGGACGGCAGCACGCAAAGAAACAGAATGCCGAGGTAAAGCGGCTTCGGCAGGATTGACTCCGGAATGAAGCCGAGCGCCATGCCGAGCAGCGGGAACACGGCGAATGTCGTCAGAAGAATGACGATGTGCAGCCGCCAGTGCAGGAGGCCTGCGATGACGACCTCGCGGGAAAGGCGCGCGCCATGCAGAAAGAAGAGCAGCGCGATGGCCAGCGTCGTGGCGTCGCCGAAGTAGTTGGCAAAGGTGCCGCTTGCCGGAAGGAGCGAGGCAAGGATGACGGTGCAAACGAGCAGGATTGTAAATGTATCGGGCAAAAAGCGGCGCATGAAGTTATCTCGGGACTCCAGAAGTTCATTGCCTTGTCTCAAATTATGATTCAGGATGCAAGGAATAACAGTTATCGTGAATCGAGATTGTCATGCTTGATCTTACGCAGCTGCGCAGCTTTGTTGCCGTCGAACAGATGGGCAGCTTCACGCTCGCGGCCGAGCGCCTCGGCCTCGGGCAATCGACAGTCAGCCAGCATATCCAGCGGCTTGAGACCGCGCTCGGTCGCAAGCTCCTGGCGCGCGACACTCATAGGGTCGTTCTCACGGCAGATGGCGAAGCCTTGCTCTCACACGCCCGAACGATGCTTTCCATCGAAGGCGAGGTGCAGGCGCTGTTCAAGAGCACTCGTCTGCGCGGCCGGCTTCGCCTCGGCGTCTCGGAAGATTTTGTAACGAGCCAGCTGTCGGCGGTCCTGGAGGACTTCGTGCGGTCGCATCCGTCGGTGGACCTCGAGCTTACGGTGGCATTGTCGGGCGCGCTTTATGAGATGCAGGACAACGGCGAGATCGATCTGGTGCTCGCGAAACGCCGCCTCGGCGATGCGCGCGGTCGGCTTATCTATCGCGAGCCGTTGGTCTGGCTGGCGCGCGATCCCGAATATGTGTTGGCACAGACGCCTCTGCCGCTCATCGCCTTTCCGGCGCCCAGCGTCACACGGAGCATTGCCCTGGAAGCCCTCAGCCAGAAGCAGGTGCCTTGGCGGATCGTCTGTACCTGTGGCAGCCTGAGCGGCCTGACGGCGGCCGCACGGGCCGGAATGGGCCTACTGGTGCAGCCACGCAGCATGGCCCCATCGGGATTGAAAGAAATCAGCACGGCGAGGCTGCCGGCACTGGAAGATGTGGAATTCGTGCTGGTGCCGCGCAAGGGCGCCGATCAGGCGCTTGTCGCGGCGCTGTCGGACGACATCCTCGGCAAGGTGCGGCGGTTGCGATCGACTCCACAGGAATAAAAACCCGCCGGGTGGCGGGTTTGTTTCTGCTGATTAGAAAGGCGAAATACACTGCCGGCGCGGGCCATAGTACGGCTGGAACGTGTTGTCCCAGGCCCTATAGGAGCGATATCGGCTGTAGCACCAGCTTGTATGAGAATTCCCGCCATACGCAGAGGACGGTGGGCCATAGTAGGGGGCAGAATAGTAGGGCTGAGCTAACGCCCCACCGACGATCGCACCCAGCGCCAGTCCGCCGATGATCGCCGCCGCGTCGTTATCGTCATTATGATGATGGTACCGGTGCCCATAATAGTTGTTATAGCGGTAGCCACGATACCCACGGTTACTGCCATAATATGAGCCGCGATTGCCGCGCCAGCTCTTAAGATAGCGGCGCCTAGCGAAGTTGCTCCATCCGCTCCAATCGCCATCCCGAACCTGCTCTATGTTCGATACGACTTTCGGCTTGGTGAGGTTGATCGCAGGAAATGCCTCCGCAGGCAGTACGCTGGTCAAGGCAGTCACAGCTGAGATGAACACGACAGCTAACTTTTTCATCGCTTTTCGCCTTTCTAGTTATCAATGAAATTGTTCCCGAAAAGTTCCCGCTAGTGAAGAATTTTAAAGGAACTGAGGCAGCAATAGGTGCCACTACTGACCCATTTGGTCCGAGGGAGCCGCTTACAAGCACTCCACAAACAGTCAGCGGCGCTTTTTATTAGAATTACCTAATTTAACCATTCGGACGGTGATGTAGACTTGCGCCGCCAATTTGCGAACTAGGGGAGCCCCGTAGACCGTTCGGGAATCTGTGCGCGCAAGCGCGTCCAGATATCGCCTCGATATATGCAGTCATTGAGCAAAACTCCTGAACCGGCGTCGCGGATACCTCTCAAGAGGGGAGATCAACAATGTGCCCGAAGCTGTATAGGCGTCTCGCGTGTGCGCTTGGCCTAACGACAGTAACCGCATTGGGCGGCATGGCGAATGCCGCAGAGGCGCAAATTTCCGGCACGCTCGGCTCACCGGGCGCCACGACCGCGATCGACGGAAAACAACTGCCAGCGCCAGATCCGAAATTCGGCGGCGTGATCACGGATGATGCCTTGCAGTCAAAGCCATGGTGGGCGCCGCGTATCGTGCCTCCGAAGGGGGCGCCCAACATCTTGCTGATCATCACGGATGATGCGGGATTTGGTGTGCCGAGCACCTTTGGTGGCGTGATTCCGACACCTACCATGGATCGCATCGCCAACGACGGGCTGCGCTATAACAACATTCACTCCACCGCACTGTGCTCGCCGACGCGGGCCGCCCTGATTACCGGGCGCAACCACCATTCGGTCGGCTTCGGCGTAATCTCCGAGCAATCCACGGGTTTCCCGGGCTATAACAGCATCATCCCCGAGGACAAAGCGACCATCGGCCGGATCCTCCGCGACAACGGCTACGCCACTTCCTGGTTCGGCAAGGACCACAATACTCCGGCCTTCGCCGCCAGCTCGATCGGCCCCTTCGATAAGTGGCCGACCGGCATGGGCTTCGAATATTTCTACGGCTTCGTCGGTGGCGACGCCAACCAGTGGCAGCCAAACCTGTTCCGCAACACCACCCAGATCTACCCCTTCGAGGGCAAGCCGGGATGGAACCTGGTTACGGGAATGGCGGATGACGCGATTGACTACCTAAGCCGCTTAAACCAGACGTCGCCCGACAAACCTTTCTTCGTGAAGTACGCGCCGGGCGCGACGCACGCACCGCATCACCCGACAAAGGAGTGGGTGGACAAGATCAGCAGCATGCATCTCTTCGACCAGGGCTGGAACAAGCTGCGCGAGCAGATCTTCGAGAACCAGAAGAGGCTGGGGGTAATCCCCCAGGATACGAAGCTGGAGGCTTGGCCAACGCAGATCATCAAGAACTGGGATGACCTGACGCCGCAGGACCAGAAGCTCTTCATCAGACAGGCCGACGTTTTCGCAGCCTATGTCGCCTACAGCGATCACGAAATCGGGCGTGTCATCCAGACCATCGACGACATGGGCAAGCTCGACAATACGCTCGTCATCTATATCAACGGCGACAACGGCACGAGTGCGGAGGGTGGTCCCCTCGGCACACCCAACGAGGTCGCGTTCTTCAACGGCATCAACGAGATGCCAACAGACGTCCAGATGAAGTGGTACGATGTCTGGGGCACCGAACAGACCTACAACCACATGTCCGCGGGTTGGTCCTGGGCTTTCGATACGCCCTTCACATGGTTCAAACAGAACGCCTCCAGGCTCGGCGGCATCGGGCAGAACATGGCGGTCTCCTGGCCGGCGCGCATCAGCAACAAGGGCGGGCTGCGTCAGCAGTTCACGCACGTCATCGACGTGGTGCCGACGATCCTCGAAGTAACGGGGATACCCGCCCCAGAAATGGTCGACGGGATCAAGCAAGCGCCGATCGAGGGCACCAGCTTCGCCTATACATTCGATGAGAAAAACGCCAAGGCGCCGTCACGGCACAAGACCCAGTATTTCGAAATGATGGGCCAGTGGGCGCTCTACAATGATGGCTGGTTGCTCAGCACGAAGGTGAACCGCGCGCCGTGGGAAGCCTTCGGCGCCGCCAATCCCGACCCGCTGAACAACCAGGTGCTGGAACTTTACGATCTGAGCAAGGACTTCAGCCAGTCGCAGAACCTTGCCGACCAGAATCCCGACAAGGTCAAGGAACTTAAGGAACTGTTCATCGCGGAGGCGAGGAAGCATCAGGTCTTCCCCATGGATGCCTCGGTGGCAGCCCGCATCGTCGCGCCGCGCCCGAACATCACCGCCGGGCGGATGGAGTTCACCTACACCGTCCCGATGGTCGGCCTGCCGCAAGGCGACTCTCCCTCCATCCTCAATAGCTCGTACGCCATCACCGCGGACATCGATGTGCCCCAAGGCGGCGCGGAGGGCATGATCCTGACCTCGGGCGGGCGCTTCGCCGGTTACGGCTTCTACCTGTTGAAGGGCAAGCCGGTCTTCCTTTGGAACCTGGTCGACCTCAAGCGCGTCAAGTGGGAAGGCCCGGACGCGCTGACGCCCGGCCGGCATACCATAGAATTCGATTTCAAGTATGACGGCCTTGGAACCGGGACGCTTGCGTACAACAATATGAGCGGCCTCGGCCGACCTGGAACCGGCACCCTCAAGGTGGATGGCAAAGTCGTGGCCACCCAGGAAATGCAGCGCACACTGCCCATGATTCTGCAGTGGGATGAGAGTTTCGACATCGGCTCCGACACGCTGACCGGCGTCAACGACGCCGATTACCAACCCCCGTTTGCATTGACGGCCAAGCTCAACAAGCTCACGCTCAAGGTAGACCGACCGACACTTTCCGAGGAGGACATCAAGAAACTGCAGGCTTCAGAAGCTATCGCTGTGGACGGCAAACCGATCCATCACATGCAGGCTGGACCGCAGTAGTCGCTGTTAGAGGTTAACCGGCCGCTTGCGGTTTTAAGCCCCTCTCAACCCTGTCACTTAGCTGTTTGGTTAGATTCCGGCTCGTACATTAGAAGCTTGCAATGGTCGTCGCTCGGGGCGAGGGAGGACGGACCGATGATGTATGGAGCACTATTCATTTCAGGCCTGGTGGCCTGTGTAATGGTGATCGTTTTGATCGGGCACGAAGCGGAAAAGGCGGATCACGGTGCGCCGCAATCCGCCATGTATGGTCATCAAAACTAGCCTTGCCGGCTTTATGCCGCCAGGCATTTCAGGAAGCCGTCGACGTCGGCTTCTGTCGTGGCGAAGCTGGTGACGAGGCGGACCAGCGTCTCATTATTGCCGACGAGTTCCGGAGTTGCAGCCGGGACTGGCCATTCGTAGAACTTCGCGCCCTTTTCCTCGGCGGTTTTGGCCGCACTCCTGCTAATAACAGCAAAGACCTCGTTGGAAGCGGTCGGCCAGGCAAGCCGGGCAGAATTGCTGGCGCCGATGCCGGAACGAAGCCTGTCGGCCATGCCGTTCGAGTGGCGGGCTAGATCGAGCCAGAGATTGTTCTCGAAATAGGCGTCGAACTGGGCGGCGATGAAGCGTGACTTGGAGAAGAGCTGTGCGGCGCGTTTGCGGATGAAGGGCATTTCCTTCGCCTGCTCCGGGTTAAAGAAGACGATCGCCTCCGCGCACCAGCAGCCGTTCTTTGTGCCGCCGAAGGAAAGCATGTCTACGCCGCGTTTCCATGTCATCTCGGCGGGCGTTGCGCCAAGTGCAACGAGCGCATTGGCGAAGCGCGCGCCGTCCATATGGAGCGGCAGACTGCGCTTCTTTGCGATGGCGGAAATCTCTCCGATTTCAGGTAGAGAGTAGACCGTACCGATTTCGGTCGCCTGGGTGATGGTTACCGCGCTGGCGCGGCCATGGTGCACGGCATTTTCAGGGAAACTTGCGATTCTTGCCGAGAGTTTTGCCGGATCGATTTTGCCGAACTCTCCCGGCACCGCAACCAGGCGGGCCGAGTCGGAGAAAAATTCCGGTGCTCCGCATTCGTCCTCGATGACGTGGGCTTCCGAGTGGCAGAACGTGATTCCACCGGGGCGCTGGACGCTCGCCAGGGAAAGAGAATTTGCAGCCGTGCCGGTTGCGACAAAAAAGACCGCGACGTCACGCTCGAAGACTTCGGAAAAGCGACTCTCGACCTTTTTATCGAGATCGCTGGTTCCGTATGCCGAAGCGAAACCGGCGGAAGCGGTGAGTAGACGTTTGGAAATGGATTCATGGGCGCCAGCCCAGTTATCAGAAGCAAAAAACATGGAAAACCGTGGGGAAAAGATGGGATAAGGGCACGTTCGGCAAAGGACATTACGCCAAAGCTTCACGCGATCAAGCATCTGCCTCGCAATGCATCACAAAAATTGAATTCCGCAATCAATAAACAAAATGCGGCGATGCGCGGTAATTTTATTTCGCGATTCTGCGGTGCCCGGCAATCTTCCGTCGCAAATTGACGATTTTTTAATCGAACGCTCTTGCGAAGTGGACAGGTTTCTGGCATAGAACTGATGAAATAGGACAGGGTTGCTGTCCTATTTTGCCTTTACGGCCGAAGAGGCGCCGAAACCCCTGACCTTCGTGGGGTTTCACGCTATAGTCCACCCGAGCGCAGCCTTGGCAGCGCAAGGCGACTGGCAGGCGCGGAGCGACAGATCGCTTTTGAGCGGACTTACGCGACCGGATCTTCACAATGCAACAGCGCTGTCGCGTGCCGAACCAGACAGGGACGGTGCACGACGAAAAGCCGCCCGATCGCGGGCTCTGACAGGAGGGAAAGATGACGAAGACGCCATCCACGGGTTTTGACCGGTTCGCAGCGGCAGACGTGCGCGCAACGGCCAATACGCGTAAACCCGCCTCCGGCCTGCCGCGAAAACAAGGGCTCTACGACCCGCGCAACGAGCACGATGCCTGCGGTGTCGGCTTCGTCGCGCATATGAAGGGTCAGAAGTCGCACCAGATCGTCAAGGACGGTCTCTTCATTCTCGAAAACCTGACCCATCGCGGTGCCGTCGGCGCTGATCCGTTGATGGGTGACGGCGCGGGCATTCTCGTGCAGATCCCCGACCGCTTCTTCCGCGAGGAAATGGCGAAGCAGGGTGTCATCCTGCCGAAGGTGGGCGAATATGGCATGGGCCATATCTTCATGCCGCGAGACGAGCAGCAGATCGAACACTTCAAGAAGGTGATCAAGGACGTCATCGCCGAGGAAGGCCAGGTTTTCCTCGGATTCCGCGACGTTCCGGTCGACAACTCGTCGCTCTCCAAGGCGCCTGAGATCGCCGCAACCGAGCCGCATCATGTGCAGGTCTTCATCGGCGCCGGCAAGGATGCTGCAACGAACGACGAGTTCGAGCGCCGTCTCTTCACGTTGCGCAAGGTAATCTCCAACCGCATCTACGACGAATTCGACGGCGAGGAGAGCAACTTCTACCCGGTGTCGCTGTCGTCGGCGACGGTCGTCTATAAGGGCATGTTCCTGGCTTACCAGGTCGGCGCCTACTACAAGGACCTGTCGGACCCGCGCTTCGAAAGCGCGGTGGCGCTCGTGCACCAGCGCTTCTCCACCAACACTTTCCCGTCGTGGAAGTTGGCTCACCCGTACCGCATGGTCGCCCATAATGGCGAAATCAACACGCTGCGCGGCAACGTCAACTGGATGGCGGCGCGCCAGGCATCCGTGTCCTCGCCGCTCTTCGGCGACGATATCTCCAAGCTGTGGCCGATCTCCTATGAGGGGCAGTCGGACACCGCCTGCTTCGACAACGCGCTCGAATTCCTGCAGCGCGGCGGTTATTCGCTCGCCCATGCGGTGATGATGTTGATCCCGGAAGCCTGGGCTGGCAACCAGTCGATGGCGGCCGAGCGCAAGGCATTCTACGAATACCACGCCGCGCTCATGGAGCCGTGGGATGGTCCGGCCGCCGTTGCGTTCACCGACGGAAAACAGATCGGCGCTACGCTTGACCGTAACGGCCTGCGACCCGCCCGTTATCTCGTCACCAACGACGATCGCGTCATCCTCGCCTCGGAAGCCGGTACGCTGCCGGTCGCGGAGGAAAACATCATCCAGAAGTGGCGCCTGCAGCCCGGCAAGATGCTGCTGATCGACATTGAGGAAGGCCGCATCATCTCGGATGACGAGGTGAAGTCGCAGCTCGCGACCAAGCATCCGTACCGCAGCTGGCTCGACCGCACGCAGCTCATTCTTGAGGACCTGAAGCCCGTCGAGCCGCGGGCGTTGCGCCGTGACGTTTCGCTGCTCAACCGCCAGCAGGCCTTCGGCTACACGACGGAAGACACCAAGATCCTGATGTCGCCGATGGCGACGACGGGTCAGGAGGCGATCGGCTCGATGGGTACGGATACGCCGATCTCGGCCATGTCCGACAAGTCGAAGCTGCTCTACACCTATTTCAAGCAGAACTTCGCGCAGGTGACGAACCCGCCGATCGATCCGATCCGCGAGGAGCTTGTCATGAGCCTCGTCTCGTTCATCGGGCCGCGGCCGAACATTCTCGACCATACGGGCATGGCAAACGCCAAGCGCCTCGAAGTGCGCCAGCCGATCCTGACGAACGGCGATCTGGAAAAGATCCGCTCCATCGGGCACACGGAAGACCGCTTCGACACCAAGACGCTCGACTTTACCTATGATGTCGAACGCGGCGCCGAAGGCATGCCTGAGATGCTCGACCGTCTGTGCGAGCGCGCCGAAGCGGCCGTCAAGGGCGGCTACAACATCATCGTGCTCTCCGACCGTCAGGTCGGCCCGGATCGGATCGCGATCCCGGCCCTGCTCGCAACGGCTGCCGTGCACCATCACCTGATCCGCAAGGGGCTTCGTACCTCGGTCGGCCTTGTTGTCGAAACCGGCGAGCCGCGCGAAGTGCACCATTTCTGCCTGCTCGCAGGCTATGGTGCGGAAGCGATCAACCCGTATCTCGCCTTCGACACGCTGCTCGACATGCATGCGAAGGGCGAATTCCCCAAGGAGGTGGACGCCAGCGAAATCGTCTACCGATACATCAAGGCGGTCGGCAAAGGCATCCTCAAGGTCATGTCCAAAATGGGCATTTCGACCTACCAGTCCTATTGCGGCGCGCAGATCTTCGATGCAATCGGCCTGCAGTCGGAATTCGTCAGCAAGTATTTCTTCGGCACGGCAACGATGATCGAAGGTGTCGGTCTCGAAGAAATCGCTGCCGAAACCGTTGCTCGCCACAACGCGGCCTTCGGTCGTGATCCGCTCCTGGCGAGCACGCTCGATATCGGCGGCGAATATGCCTACCGCATGCGCGGCGAGAGCCACGCATGGACGCCGGATGCGGTCGCCGCCCTCCAGCATGCTGTCCGCGGCAATGCCGAGGATCGCTACCGCGAATTCTCTGAAATGGTGAACACCTCGGCGCTGCGCATGAACACCATTCGCGGCCTGTTCAAGGTCAAGAGCGCTGAACAGCTCGGACGCAAGCCCGTCTCGGTCGATGAGGTCGAGCCGGCCGCCGACATCGTCAAGCGCTTCTCGACGGGTGCGATGTCCTTCGGCTCGATCAGCCGTGAGGCGCATACGACGCTCGCGATCGCCATGAACAAGATCGGCGGCAAGTCGAACACCGGCGAGGGCGGCGAAGAATCCGACCGCTATATGCCGCTCTCCGACGGCTCGATGAACCCGGAACGCTCGGCAATCAAGCAGATCGCGTCGGGGCGCTTCGGTGTCACGACCGAATATCTGGTCAACGCGGACGTATTGCAGATCAAGGTGGCGCAGGGTGCCAAGCCCGGCGAGGGCGGCCAGCTGCCCGGCCACAAGGTCGATGCCACGGTCGCCAAGACCCGCCACTCGACACCGGGTGTCGGCCTGATTTCGCCGCCGCCGCATCACGACATCTATTCGATCGAGGATCTCGCGCAGCTGATCTACGACTTGAAGAACGTCAACCCGACGTCGGATGTCTCGGTCAAGCTCGTCTCGGAAGTCGGCGTCGGCACGGTTGCCGCCGGCGTCGCCAAGGCGCGCGCGGACCACATAACCGTCGCAGGCTTCGACGGCGGCACGGGTGCCTCGCCGCTCACCTCTCTGAAGCATGCGGGTTCGCCCTGGGAAATCGGCCTTGCCGAAACCCAGCAGACGCTGGTGCTGAACGGCCTCCGCTCGCGCATTGCCCTGCAGGTCGACGGTGGCCTGAAGACCGGCCGCGACGTCATTATCGGTGCGCTGCTCGGCGCCGACGAGTTCGGCTTTGCGACCGCGCCGCTGATCGCCGCCGGCTGCATCATGATGCGCAAGTGCCACCTCAACACCTGTCCGGTAGGGGTTGCGACGCAGGATCCGGTTCTGCGCAAGCGCTTCAGGGGAACGCCCGAGCACGTCATCAACTACTTCTTCTTCGTCGCCAACGAAGTGCGCGAGATCCTAGCCTCGCTCGGCTTCACCAAGCTCGATGACATCATCGGTGCCTCGGAACTGCTCGAAAAGGACGAGATGCTGGCGCATTGGAAAGCCAAGGGCCTCGACTTCAGCCGCATCTTCCACAAGGTCGATGCCGCCAAGGAAGAGACTTTCTGGACGACCCGCCAGAAGCACCCGATCGACGACATTCTCGACCGCAAGCTGATCGAGAAGGCCGAGCCCGCTCTCTCCTCAAAGACGCCGGTTGCCTTCGAGGTCGATATCAAGAACGTCGATCGTTCGGCGGGCGCGATGCTGTCCGGTGAAGTTGCCAAGCGCTATAACCACCGCGGGCTGAAAGACGATACGATCAAGGTGACGCTCAAGGGTACCGCCGGTCAGTCGTTCGGCGCGTTCCTAGCGCGTGGCATCACCTTCAACCTCATCGGCGACGGAAACGACTATGTCGGCAAGGGGCTTTCGGGTGGCAAGATCATCGTCCGTCCTCCCGAGAACTCGAAGATCGTTGCGGAAGAGTCGATCATCGTCGGCAACACCGTGCTCTACGGTGCGACCGAGGGCGAATGCTACTTCCGCGGTGTTGCGGGCGAACGCTTCGCGGTGCGTAACTCCGGCGCGATCGCTGTCGTCGAAGGCGTGGGAGATCACGGCTGCGAATACATGACGGGTGGCGTCGTCGTCGTGCTCGGCGGAACGGGCCGCAACTTCGCGGCAGGTATGTCCGGCGGCGTGGCCTATGTTCTCGACGAGCAGGGTGACTTCGCGAAACGCTGCAACATGGCCATGGTCGAGCTCGAGCCGGTTCCGGAAGAGGACGACATGCTGGAGAAGCTGCATCATCACGGCGGCGACCTGATGCACAAGGGGCGCGTCGACGTCTCCGGTGACATGACGCGTCATGACGAGGAGCGCCTCTATCAGTTGATCTCCAACCATCTGCATTACACTGGTTCCACCCGCGCCAAGCAGATACTGGACAACTGGGCCGACTACCGCCCGAAATTCCGCAAGGTCATGCCGGTCGAGTACCGCCGTGCACTCGAGGAAATGGAGCGGAGCCGCATGGGAATTGCGGCCGAATAATTGCGCTGATGATCCGCGGCGCCGGCACAGACCGGCGCGGCGGATGACCAAAATATCTCAATGGCCCACAGATCGGCAGCAGCCTCAGGCAGCGCAGACGCGTGGAAAGCACTCAAGGGATATCTTTGATGACGGTCGAAAGAAGCAACCTGCCTCCGCTGTCGAGGCTGACGATGGACAACTGGCCGCAGGCGAGGCGGTCATGAGTGTAAGGGACGAAAATATGGGTAAGGTCACAGGGTTTCTGGAAATCGACCGGCAGGTAGCGAAGTATCAGCCTGCCTCGGATCGCATCCGGCATTTCCGCGAATTCACGATCCCGATGTCGGACCAGGAAGTTCAGAAACAGGCAGCACGCTGCATGGACTGTGGCATTCCCTATTGCCATGGGCCGACCGGCTGCCCGGTTCATAACCAGATTCCGGACTGGAACGACCTCGTCTATAACAACAACTGGGAAGCGGCGATCCAGAACCTGCATTCGACCAACAACTTCCCAGAGTTCACTGGACGCGTCTGCCCGGCACCGTGTGAGGAGGCTTGCACGCTGAACCTCGAAGATACGCCGGTCGCGATCAAGACGATCGAGCAGGCAATCGCCGACAAGGCTTACGAGCTCGGCTTCATCCGCCCGCAGCCGGCAACTGTTCATACCGGCAAGAAAGTCGCAATCATCGGTTCCGGTCCTGCTGGTATGGCCGCGGCACAGCAGCTCGGCCGTTCCGGTCATGACGTGCATGTTTACGAACGCGAAAGTCGCCCAGGCGGCCTCCTTCGTTACGGCATTCCCGACTTCAAGATGGAGAAGAACTTCATCGATCGTCGTGTCGAGCAGATGAAAGGCGAAGGTGTTACCTTCCATTGCGGCGCCAACGTCGGCGTCGAGATCAAGGTTGAGCAACTCCTCGCCGACTACGACGCGGTGCTCTATTGCGGCGGCTCCGAAACGCCACGCGAGGCGGGAATCCCGGGCACCGATCTGGCCGGCGTCCATGATGCGATGCCGTACCTCGTGCAGCAGAACAAGCGCCTCGGCCGCGAAAACATCGACAGCGTCGGCTGGGCGTCGGACCCGATTCTGGCGGGCGCCAAGCATGTCGTCGTCGTCGGCGGTGGCGATACCGCATCGGACTGCGTCGGCACGGCGTTCCGTCAGGGCGCGGTGAAGGTCACCCAGCTCGACATCCGCCCGCAGCCGCCGGAAAAGGAAGACAAGCTCGCCGTTTGGCCGTTCTGGGCAACGAAGATGCGCACCTCCTCCTCGCAAGCCGAAGGCGCGGTCCGCGAATTCCAGGTTGCCACGCTCGAATTCATTGGCGAAGACGGTCAACTCACCGGCGTCAAGTGCTGTGAAGTCGACGAGCGCCGCAAGCCGATTGCGGGCACGGAGTTCGTCATCAAGGCGGATCTCGCCTTCATCGCCATCGGCTTCCGCGGACCGTTCACCGGTAGCGTGCTCAAGGAACTCGACGGCAAGCTGGCGCTCAATACCGACCGCCGCGGCTCGACGAATGTCGTTGCGAACGACACGGACTACAAAACCTCAATCGACAAGTTCTGGACGGCAGGCGACGTTCGCCGCGGCCAGTCGCTGGTCGTCTGGGCGATTCGCGAAGGCCGCCAGGCGGCCCGCGCGATCGATGAAGCGCTGATGGGTTCGACGGTCCTGCCGCGCTGATCGCCCGCATCCGGGTTTGAGAAATCCGCTTGCGAGAAACCGCAGGCGGTATATCGATGCGGTAATGACCGTCTCTTTCCGAAAAGCCCGGCCTGGCGACGCCGCGAACGTCGCGGCCCTCACAATTCAGGTGTGGCTGCACACCTACGCGAAGACCGGAATCCGCCGGTCCATGGCGGATTATGTCCTCACGCAGTTCACCGAGGAAAATTTCAGGCGCCATATCGCCTCCGATCCCCAATACTTTATTCTTTGCGAGATCGACGGGCACTTGGCTGGCTATCTGCGTCTCGATTTCGAAGCGCCGTGCTCCGAACCTCTCGCGATCGATACGGAAATCGTGACGCTTTATGTCCAGGAGCATTTTCTCGGAAGGGGGCTTGGTGCCGCGCTGCTGTCGGAGGCAGACCGTGTTTTGGCGGCGCGTGGCAGGAGTGATGCTTGGCTCAGCGTGAACCATCAAAATGCGCCAGCAATCCGGTTCTATGAAAAGCACGGCCTTCGGAGATGCGGTTCGACCTATTTCGAGTTCGAAGGCGAGCGCCATGAGAACTTCATTTACGTACGCTCCAGCGGCGTATCGCAGGCTTAGCGGCTATTTCGTTGAGACCTGCTTCGGCTCCTTCGCTGCCGGTAGCCGGTAGTCGTCTATGCGTCCTGTCGGCGCCGGTTCCATCTTGCCTTCCTCCACCAGCATATCGCGAGGCGACTTCGTCTGGCTGGCAGGAAGCTGCATGCCGCCAAGAAGCTCCTTTCCACCGTCAAGATTGGGGTCCGAAAGGCTGATCGGCAGCTCAAGCGGGCTCGACGGCTGTCCGAGATGAGGTGCGTTACTCGTATCGAGACGCACAAGGTCGGGACTTGCCTGCATGCCGAGAAGGCGGCGGGCCGGCTTTTCAACATAGAAGGCGATTTTGCGCCGCCCGGCTTGCGTCAGGTTGATGCCGTCCGAAGTGCGCAGGCGCACCTGCTGGCCGTTGATGTCGGAACCGGTAACGATGAATTGGCCGTTCTCGTCTACGAAACCATCCCAGATGTCGACGAACTCGCCGCCGACGCCTTCGACCTGTTTGCGATAAAGCTGGTTCATCTGAACGGCATCGGCTGTCGCGGAGGGCGATTCGAAGGCGGGCAGCCCGACCCAAAGCAGCGGTATCTTGCGGGCGGTTACTTCCTTGCCGAATGCGACGACGCGGCGCTGATATTCGCCATACCATCCGTCGGTCTTGAATTTTTCCTTGCCGGCGTCGGTTACCATCTGTTGCCGGTCGTTGGCGCCGAGCATGACGACGACCATCGCCGGCTTGACCTCGTCCATCATCTTCAGGAGCTGCGAGGGCCAGTCATAATAGTCGTCACGCACGAGGCCAGAGGAGACATTGCCACGGGCTTCGACGACGACGCCCGGCGATGTCTTGAAGGCTTCCGTCATACCGTCGCCGAGACCGCTTGCGAGGAAGTCGCCGACAATCAGAATCTTCTGCGCGTTCTGCAGTTTCTGGACCGGCGGTTCCTGCTGGATCGGCGCCGCGGGCCGCACGGGAGCGGCCGCTCTGGTAGGCGAAGGCGGTGCCGGCCGCCTGCGCAACTGACGCTGTGGCGGTGCGCGGCGAACCTCGGGCGGCTGCGAATAGCGCTGGTCGATGTAACGGCGGCCTAGCAAAACATCCCAAAACGAGCGACGGTAGTAATAGCGCTCCTGGGCACCGGCAAAATCCGCTGGCGCGCTGAAAGAAAGCACTAAAGTTGCGGAAAGCAGCGCCCGCCAGCCAAATTTCCGCTTGTTGCCCGATATACGCATGGTCATGCCCGCCTCTCGCGACATTTTCGCACGGCGGTGGCACACGCGTCCACTCCCCATGGAACGATGTCGCGGATTTCTTCCTTCTAGCGCCGAAGAGCGTTCAGGAGGGGCTTGGAAGGTTGGCCATCGGCCTGCATGCCGAGACGTTCCTGGACGGCCGAGATGGCGGCTTTAGAACCCGAACCAAAGTTGCCATCGACCTTGCCATCGTAATAGCCAAGTGTCTTCAAGCGCGTTTGCAGCTCGAATTTTTCCTTGATGTCCAGCGTGCCGTCCGGGCGCGGCCAAGCTTGCTTCATACCGCCGTAGCCGGCGATTTCGTCGGCAAGCAAACCGACGGCAAGCGCATAGCTGTCGGATGCATTGTACCTCTTGATGGTAAAGAAGTTGGCGGTCATCAGGAAGCCCGGACCGCCGGCACCCGCCGGCATTTTCAACACGGCTCGCGTCGAACCGTCGCGGAAGGCTTTGCCGTTTGCACGGGTGACACCCATCGCCGCCCATTGGGCAATCGTGTGCGTTTTGCCGGCCTGCTTTGCGGCATTCGCCGGAACCGAGACTTCGTAGCCCCACGTTCTGCCTGTATCCCAGCCGTTCTTGGCGAGAAGATTGGCGGTGGTTGCAAGTGCATCCGGAATGGAGTTCCAGATGTCGCGGTGACCATTTCGGTCGGCGTCGACGGCATAGAGCAGATAGCTTGTCGGGATAAACTGCGTATGGCCCATCGCACCGGCCCACGATCCGGTCATTCCCTCGGCGGAAATGTCGCCGTTCTGCAGGATTTTCAGCGCGGCAACGAGCTGCTTCTTGGCATATTTCGCTCGGCGGTCATCTGCGTAGGCAAGGGTCGCAAGCGCACGCGGCACATAGTGCAGCCGGTCGTCCTTCGTGAGGACTTCGCCGTAGTTCGATTCCATCGACCAGATCGCGAGTATGATGTTCTTGTCGACGCCGAACTGGCGTTCGATCGCCTTCAGCGTCGCGGCATGCTTTGCAGCCATTTTACGGCCGATCTCGACCGTGTAGGGGTTTACACGGGAGTCCACATAGTCCCAAATCTTGGTTGTGAACTCAGGCTGAAAGGTCGCTTTTTCGAGGACGGTTGGGTCCGGCTCGGTCACTCCGGCGAAAGCTTTCCGGTAGGTTGCCTTGCTGATGCCATTTTGCGCGGCTGTTTGGTAGAAGTCCGCGATCCACTTCTGGAACCGCTGGTCGGCAGCCGCGTTGTGCGGAGCCAAACCTGCGGAAGCGGTCACCAAGAATGCGAGAGCAAGACCACGAAAGGAGTATTTGTGAATCAGGGTCATTGGCAGTCGTATCCGTCATCTTCGTTGCAAGTACGGCGGAGCTACAGTTTCCGTCCAAACGCGACACTACCGGAACGGAGTCAACAAATTCTTTACCATGACCTGTTTGCGCCGTCATCCTTCGTAAAACGGTAGCCTTTTCTATCTAGTTCACCCTAAATAGCCTGAGTTTATAGTGATATAGCCCCCTAGGAGGTCTACGTGGGACAGCAGAAGAAAGTTCGTAAGGCGGTGTTTCCAGTTGCAGGTTTGGGGACTCGTTTCCTCCCAGCCACGAAAGCCGTGCCGAAGGAAATGCTGACCGTCGTCGATAAGCCGATCATCCAATATGTGGTCGACGAAGCGCTCGAGGCCGGCATTGAACACTTCGTGTTCGTCACCGGTCGCAACAAACACATCATCGAAGACTATTTCGATATCCATTTCGAACTCGAGCAGACGCTGCGCGAGCGGAGCAAGGAGGCGGAAATCACGCTGCTTGCCGATCAGCTGCCAAAGGCAGGCTCGGTCAGCTTCACTCGTCAGCAGGAGCCGCTTGGCCTAGGGCATGCCGTGTGGTGCGCCCGAGAGATCGTTGGCGATGAACCGTTTGCCCTCCTCCTGCCGGACATGATCATGAAGGCCGAAGGCAAGGGCTGCATGAAGGGTATGATCGACCTCTATGCCCAGACCGGCGGCAACATCATTGCTGTCGAGGAATGTGCCCCCGATCAGGCACACAAATACGGTATCGTCGGCGTAGGCGAAGCGCGAGGGGATGGCTTCCGCATCACCGGCATGGTCGAAAAGCCTGCCAAGGGTACGGCGCCTTCCAACTTTTTCATCAACGGCCGCTACATCCTGCAGCCCGAGGTCTTCAAGATCCTCGAGACGCAGGAACGCGGTGCCGGAAACGAAATCCAGCTGACCGATGGCATGCTGAAACTGCTCCAGACGCAGGATTTTGCGGGTTACCACTTCCGTGGCACGACATATGATTGCGGAGCAAAGGATGGCTTCATCTTGGCCAACGTCGCATTCGCGCTCGAACGCGCCGATATCCGTCCCGCCGTCGAAGAGGGTTTCAAGGCGCTGCTGAAGCGTCTCTGAGGCTAGCGCTTCAGCCTGAGACCGACGCCGGCTCGCCATTGCTGCGAGTCGGCGCCCTCGTCCCGCTGCGTCAGCTCGTATCCCAGCGTGCTGGTGAAATCGAGATAGCGGTTGATGGCCCAGCTCAGTCCGGCACTGGTCGTATAGACCGTTTCATCGCTGCTGCCGCCTGAGGGGTAGTCCCGCAAGATCACCCCGCCCAGTGCCGTTGCCTGAAGATTGTCCCGCAGCTGGTGTGTGACCGCCGTCGTCAGCGCGTGCTGCACATAACCGCTCTGACCAGCCGTCGTCGAAGGCTCGATGCTAGTCGCCAGATCGAAACTCACGTCTGTTCCGCGAAGAGGCGACCAGAGCAGGCTTGCGTCGACGGTTGCGGTGCCGATCGAGTCCAGCCGGCTATCGTCATAGGTCGCGGTTTCATAGCCAAGGCCAGCCTCGCCCCTCAGCTTCTCTCCGAGATCGACCTCGACGCCGGCCTTGCCGCCGTAGGTGTTGCCGGAGCGCGCGAACCCTGCCGAATCCTCGCGTTCGTCATAGACCGTCTTGCCGACGGAAACTTCGATGAAGGGGATGAGCGCCGGCGAGAGTTCATAGCCGACGCGCGTTCGCAACGTGCCGGCCGTCTGGTCGCGGTCTGCCTGCGAGATCCTGGTGCCGTTCGAAAGCACGGCGTCGGAGTAAATCGTTCGGGTCAGGTCGAGCCCGGCAGTGCCGCGCAGGATACCGAAATCGCGCTGAACGGATGCGCCGGCCGAAAATTCCTGCACATCCGATTGCTGATCGGCATTGGCGATGGCATTCGGATCGTCGACATCCTCGCGATAGAACCGGTAGCCGCCTCTAATATGCGCAACCGTATCGTCGGGCAGGTCGAGCCGAAGGTCACCGTCGATGTTGAAGGCGGGCTGTTCCTCGCCACTTCCGCTAACATTCTGCTGCCATGTGCCCAGGCTCGTGATCGTGAGCTGATGCAGCGCCCAATCGGAAGTCAGCGTTGCATTGGCATCGGTTTGCAGGAAGGCACGCGTGTCTTTCGTGCCGCTGTCTTTCGTCGTTTCCGAGTTGATCGTCTGCGTTACGGAGGGGCGCAGCACGAAGGTGCCTATGCGGATGCCTTCCGTCTGCTGATCCAAGAGGGTTTCGTCCGGCTTACGTGGCGTCCTTCTATCATCGATCGCGGGTTCGCGGATGTTCAGGCGCCGTATGTCCTCGTCGAGGATGGAGCCGGTCGTTTCGTCCGATGGATCTGCATTCGTCGTCGTGGCCGTGGTCGCCTGCTGGTCGGCATCGGGCTGGGTCCCGCTGGTTGCCGCAGCCGGGGAAGGGCTCGCTAGGCCGCCGTCGCTGAGCGCGTTATCGCCTGCCGGCAAAGATTGTTGCGCGCTTAGGGAGCCACGAGCGGAAGATTGCGAAGTCGGTGCAGACGAAAGCGTGCCGTTGCCGCTCCTGCTCTGTGCCGATTGCGCAAGCCCGAGGCTCGGCACGAAAAACACCGCGACAAGAGCCACAGAGGACACGGCAAAACGCGTCGCCCGGAGCGGCGTCAAACTGCTCGTGTCTCTTTCCTTGGTCATCAGAATTCCGCGTGCGGCATGCTTCAATTCGTTACCCGAACGTAAAGCCTTGTGGTTAATCATTCGTTGCGTGTACGTCGTTCACAGGTTGTGAAGCGACGCGGGTGGACACCCCGAACGAAACGCGCTAACGCAGGATCATGATGAGGAAAGCACTCAATCTCGTTGAAGACGGTGTCCTCCAGTCCGCAAGGCGTACGATCGAGACGGAGAGACGGGGGCTGGAGGCGCTGGAACGCGCCTTGGACAACGGTCTTGCCGGGCCCTTTTCACAAGCCGTGGAAACGATCGGCGGCATTAGCGGCCGCGTCATCGTAACCGGCGTCGGCAAGAGCGGGCACATTGGTGCAAAGCTGGCGGCCACCTTTGCTTCGACCGGCACGCCTGCGTTTTTCGTTCATGCCGCGGAGGCCAATCACGGCGATCTGGGAATGATTGCGAAGGACGACCTCGTCCTTGCCATATCCAAAGGCGGCGAAAGCGCGGAACTGCGCAGCATCATTTCCTACACGCGCCGATTTTCCATCCCGCTGATCTCGATCACCTGCAGCGAGAGCTCGTCGCTGGCGGCGGCCTCGGATGTCGTGCTGCTCGTTCCGAATGAGCAGGAAGCCTGCCCGAACGGCCTTGCTCCAACGACGTCGACCTTGATGCAGCTTGCGATTGGCGATGCGCTGGCAATCGCGTTGCTTGAAGGGCGGGGCTTTACAGCACGGGATTTCCACGTCTTCCATCCGGGCGGCAAGCTGGGTGCGAGCCTCATGCATGTCGGCGATGTCATGCATACAGGCGACCGCGTGCCGCTCGTCGGCAAGGGTACGCCGATGCCGGAGGCGATCCAGGTTCTGTCACGAAAGCATTTCGGCTGCGTTGGCATTCTGGATGAAGACGGACGGCTCTGCGGCATCGTCACGGAAGGTGATATGGCGCGCAATCTGACGCGCAATCTGGCGGAACTGATGGTCGATGACATCATGACGCACACGCCGAAGATCGCGAAGCCCACCATGCTCGCAACAGCAGCGCTTGCGCTCCTGAACCAGCATCACATCGGTGCCCTGATCGTCGTCGACGATGACAATCGCCCGATTGGGCTCGTGCACTTCCACGACCTGCTGCGGATCGGCGTTGCCTGATCAGAGCGGCTCGACCACCAGGTCGCGCCCATTGCTCGCCACGACTTTCACCTGTGTTCCCGCCGGAAGGTTCGGGCCTATCACCCGCCAGATCGTATCGTCGAGGCGGATGCGGCCGCGGCCTTCCGCAATCGGCTCGGCGAGCGTCGCCGTCCGGCCGACGAGGCTTGCGCCCCGCTGGTTGAGGAAGGGCTCGTCGGTCGCATCGTGGCTCAGCGTCAGCCGGCGGCCGAGGAATGTGGCCGCAACGGCAAGGAGCGCGAAGAAAATGAGCTGAGTTTGCCAGACCCAGAAGGCTGCGTCCCACAGAAGTAGCGAAAGAATGCCGACGGCGAGAGCGGCAAGCCCGATCCAGACGAGGAAGACGCCCGGCACTATCATTTCGGCCGCAAGCAGCACGAAGCCCGCAATCCACCAGCTCCACGGTCCGAGTTCTGCAACGATGCGGGCCAGCATTCGTCAGCGCTCCGGGGTTTGATTGAAGGGATTGACCGGCGGCGTGGTCCGTGGCGGCACCTGGCGCGGACGCGGTGAAGGCGGATTGGAGTCGTCGCCGAAGACTTCCTTGGCAATCGCTCCAATGCCGCTCAGAGAGCCGAGGATGGAAGAGGCCTCCATCGGCATCAGCACGACTTTGGCATTGGAGGCGGAGCCGATCGACGCAAGGGCTTCGGTATACTTCTGAGCGACGAAGTAGTTGATCGCCTGCACATCACCCGCGGCGATGGCGTCGGAGACCATTCTCGTCGCCTTGGCTTCGGCTTCGGCCAGACGCTCGCGGGCTTCCGCCTCCCGGAACGCTGCTTCGCGTTGGCCCTCGGCCTCGAGAATGGCCGATTGCTTGGCACCCTCGGCGCGAAGAATCTGGGCATTGCGCGAACCTTCGGCTTCCAAGATTTGCGCCCGCTTCTCGCGTTCAGCCTTCATCTGCCGCGCCATGGCATCGACAAGATCGCTCGGCGGACGGATGTCCTTGATCTCGATTCGGGTCACCTTGATGCCCCACGGCTGCACGGCGTCGTCGACCACGCGGAGCAGCCGGTCGTTGATGGCATCGCGATTGGAAAGAAGCTCGTCGAGATCCATCGAGCCCATGACCGAACGGATATTGGTCATGGTGAGGTTGAGGATGGCGTTTTCGAGATTGGAGACCTGATAGGCGGCCTGCGCGGCGTTCAACACCTGATAGAAGGCAACCGCATCGGCGGAGACCGAAGCGTTGTCCTTGGTGATGACTTCCTGCGTCGGCACATCGAGCACCTGCTCCATTACGTTCATCCGCGCGCCGATGCGCTCGATGAACGGCACGATGAGGTTAAGCCCGGGCTCCAGCGTCCGCGTGTAGCGGCCGAAGCGTTCGATCGTATAGCGGAACCCCTGCGGCACGGTCTTGATGCCTGCAAACAGCACCAGGATCACGAAGACCACGAGTGCAATAACGACGATATCGAAACCGCCCAAGAGCATGAAAACCCTCCCTCGGCGCCAGGACGCGCCGCATCATCAGATGTGGTGAGTTAACATGTTCTTTGCAATTCGGAAATGACAGCCTCAGACCCAGCCAAGCAGCTCGCGGCGTACAACTTTTTCCAACACGCGCATGCCGTCCTCGCTGTCGTTGAGACAGGGGATGTGGGCAAATCGTTCGCCGCCGTTCTGATGGAAGGAATGAGCCGCCTGCTCGGCGATTTCCTCCAGTGTCTCAAGACAGTCGGAGACAAAGCCGGGGTTGATGATGGCGAGACGCTTGACGCCGTCCTGCGCCAGCTTTTCGACGGTCTTGTCGGTATAGGGCTGGAGCCATTCTTCCGGCCCGAAACGAGACTGGAAGGTCACCATGAATTTTTCCTCCGGCAAGCCAAGCCTTTCGCGCAGCAGCCGGCCGGTCTTCTGACACTGGTAGTAGTACGGATCGCCCCGTTCGAAGTAGGACAGAGGGATGCCGTGGAAGGAGGCGAGGATCATCTCCGGTTCCCAGTCGAGCGTCGAAAGATGCTGCGTCACCGAGTTGGCGAGCGCCTCGATATAGGTTTCGTCGTCGTGATAGTCCGGTACGGTGCGCAGCGCCGGCTGCCACCGCATCGTCAGCAGATGCTGGAACGCCTTGTCGTTGACGGTCGCGGTCGTTGCTGCCGCATATTGCGGATAGAGCGGGAAAAGAACGATACGGTCGCAACCTGCGTCCTTCAGGGCGTCGATACGCGAGGCGATCGAGGGGGTGCCGTAGCGCATCGCCCAATCAACCTTGACGTTCGGCAGGTCCTCCAAGCGCTCGGCCATGAGATCGGACTGGTTGCGCGTATAGGTGCGCAGATAGCTCTCGTTCTTCTCCTTGTTCCAGATCGTCTCGTAGGCCTTGCCAACCTTTTGCGGGCGGGTATTGAGGATGATGCCGAAGAGGATGGGATACCATTTCCAGCGCGGCTCCTCGATGACGCGGCGGTCTGAGAGGAATTCCTGCAGATAGCGGCGCATCGAAGCGTAGTCCGTGCCGTCAGGGGTGCCGAGATTGACGAGGAGGACCCCGATCTTGTCGGATTTAACGGGTGGATGCTCCGCCGGACGGTGTGAAGTTTCAACGGTCATCTTAGTCCCCCAACACTAGATAGTCTTTGCCGGCTCATCCGCAGCCGTGCCAGCCTGATTTCATCCCTATATGTAGGAAAGCCGGCCCAGGAAACCCCGGACCGGCTTTCATGATCGAGACAAATCGTCTTACTTCGCCGGAACCTGAAGCTCCTTGCCGACAAACAGGCGGTGAGGATTGGGATTGCCGTTGGCTTCGGAGATCTTCTTCCAGAGCATGCCGTCGCCGTAGAACTGCTTCGCAAGATCCCAGAGTGTATCGCCGCTGGCGATGACGTGGGTCGAAGGCGTTGCGGCAGCGGGTGCCGGCTCTGCAGGGGCGGGTGCAGCCGGTGCTGGTGCAGGCTGGGATGCAGCCGGGGCAGGCGCGGGTTCCTGCGTGGGTGCCGGCGCGGCCGGAGCCTGGGCCATGGCGCCGGAGACCTCCGTTACGCGCCCGTCGGTGTAGGGCTTGTAGGGGTTGTGCGCCGCCAGATAGTCGACTGTCACGTCGGCAAGATCGGGGCCGAAGTCATAGGCATTCTTGCCGGCCGTCTCGAAGACCGAATAGCCGTCGCCGCCGCCGCGCATGAAGTTGTTGGTGACGACGCCGTAGGTTTTGGCGGGATCGATCGGCACGAAGGTGTTGCTCTCTTCAACCCGAACGTCGCTGATGCGGCTGCCGGCAGGCTTGGACTTGTCGAAGCTGTATTTGAGACCGGCGACCTGCGCAAAGCGGCCGGCGCCCTGGTCGATCTGGCTGACACCGTTTTCAAGCGCCTTGACCACATCTTCTCCCGTCAGCTGGAAGGTGGCGACCGTGTTCTGGAAAGGCAGCACGCTGATGACTTCGCCCTGGGTGATCTCGCCGCCGTCGATCGAGGCACGCAGGCCGCCGCCGTTCTGGATGGCGATCTGCATGCCCTGGTTCCTCGTGCGGTCGAGCATGGCGTCAGCGACGAGGTTGCCCATGGAGCATTCCTTGACGCGGCAAACCGTGCGATCCCCCTCGATCGGACCTTCGGACGAGCCTATGACCTTCTTGCGCAGTTCCTCGATCGGCCTGGCCAGCTCCGCTATGCGGGTTGTCAGCGCCGCGTCCGGCGTGAACGAGGAGTCGATCAGGATCGGGTCGCCCTTGGCGCTCTTGACCACGCCGTTGTCATCGAAGTCGACAACGAGATCGCCGAGATACTTGCTGTAGGAGGCAGCCTGAACGACCGGCACCTTGTAGCCGCCTGGATTGTCGACCATCGTCGGGTAGGGGCCTTCGGCCTTAGGATCGGTGTTGGAGAGAAGGCTGTGCGAATGGCCGCCGACAACGACATCGACATCCGGAATCTTGGCGATAGCCGAGAGATCGCGCGGGTAGCCGACATGGGTCAGCGCGATGATCTTGTCGACGCCCTGCGCCTTCAATTCCTGAACGGCTGCGGTGATGGTCTGGACGTCATCGGCAATGATCACGTTCGGGCCGGGAGAGGAAAGCTCTTCGGTATCATTGGTTACGGCACCGACGATGCCGATCTTCTGGCCACCGACGTCGAGCACCACCGACGGCTTGATCCGATCGCGGAGCTTCGAGCTGTCGCCGGCAAGCACGTTGGCGGAAATAACCGGGAACTGGACTTTGTCGAGGAAGGTCGCCAAGCCATCCTCGCTGTCGTCGAACTCATGGTTGCCGACAGTCATGACATCGAACTTCATGGCGTTCAGCATCTCGGCTTCCACGGCACCTTTATAGGTCGTGTAGAAGAGCGAGCCCTGAAAATTGTCGCCGGCGTTCAGCAGCAGGACATTCCGGCCGGAAAGTGCCTGACGTCGCTGGTCGATCGCGGTCTTCAAACGGGCGGCGCCGCCGAAGCATTCCTTCTTGCCTTCTTCTTCTGCCGAACAGGTGGAATCGAACTTGTTGATCGGTTCGACGCGTGAATGGAAATCGTTGATATGAAGAATATTGAGCTGGTAGTCCGCGAACGCGGCGCTGGTGCTGAGCGCCAGCATCGATGCGGTCAGCAGACCGAAGCTAAAAGACTTGGTCATTCCTCTCTCCTGATTTTAATGGCGAAAGTCCTTACCCCCGACTTCGCCCGTCCCTCATCTCGTCGGTTGCCCGGCGAGCGGATGTTTTCACCAAGCCTGCGTAATCGCAAGCGAAAAGCGATGACCGCCGGAACGCTTTCCATGAGGCAAGAACAAAAAAGCTCCCGCGAGGGGAGCTTTTTGTGCTGAACGCTGATCGGGAAATTACATCTGGCGCGTTAGCGTGAATTGCGAACCTGCGTCCGACGTGCAGTTCAGCTGATTTTGACTAACCAGCGCGCAATTGACCTTGGACTGCGTCTTGCGAACCAGCGAGGTCATGCTGATTTCCACCAGCGACGGCGAGCTGTTGACGTAGGTGCCGGATGCGAGCATCTGGTTGGTGTCGGTCGTACGGGTGGTGAAGGTGCCAGCCTGGAAGGTGGAAACAATACCGTTCGGATCAGTCCAGGAACCCTCGACGCCGGTCGGCGCAGCGCGTGCCGCGACCGGCATGGGGCGCGGGTTCGAGACACAGGCGGCAAGCGCTGCTGCTGCACCCGCAAGAACGAGAATGTTTCTGACCGTCATAGGTTTCTCCAGGCGATTCGAAGCGGACGATGGCCGCGAAAGTCCCGAAAAACATGGCGCGAGCCCGCCGCCATGGCAAGCCTGCTGCAACGGGAAAGCGAAATTACACTGCAGGCGTTACAAAAATGCCCGCCTTTCGGCGGGCATCGATGCTGATCTGAATCCGGTTACGAGCGAACCAGGATGTTCCTGAACTGCCACGGATCCTTGGTGTCGATGTCTTCCGGGAAAAGGCCCGGGCGGCCATCGAGCGGAGTCCAGTCGGTGTAGTGGCCTTCAACCGGGCCGAGATAGGGAAGCTGCACTTCAAGGCAGCGCTTGTAGTCCATCTCGTCGGCTTCGACGATGCCGGCCGTCGGGTGTTCGAGAGCCCAGACCATGCCGGCCAGAACGGCGGAGGTCACCTGCATGCCAGTCGCGTTCTGGTAAGGAGCGATGCGGCGGGTCTCTTCGACGGACAGACGGGAGCCGTACCAGAAGGCATTCTTTTCGTGACCGTAGAGGAGTACGCCGAGTTCATCGATCCCGTCCTCCAGCTCGTCCTCGTCGAGAACGTGGTGAACCGGCTGCGGCGTGCCGCCGTTGCCGAACATCTCGTGCAGGGAGAGAACGGCATCATTTGCCGGATGGTAGGCGTAGTGGCAGGTCGGGCGGAAGGTGACTTCGCCGTCCTTGTCGCGAACCGTGAAAAAGTCGGCGATCGAGATCGACTCGTTATGCGTGACGAGGAAGCCGTACTGCGGGCCTGGCGTTGGGCACCAGGTGCGAACGCGGGTGTTGGCGCCCGGCTGTTCCAGGTAGATTGCGGCTTGGCAGCCCTTCTTGTGCTTCTTGGCGTTCTTTGGCATCCAGTTCTCATGGGTGCCCCAGCCGAGTTCGGCCGGCTGCAGGCCTTCGGAGATGAAGCCTTCGACCGACCAAGTGTTCCAGAAGACGTTGAGCGGCTTCGGATGCTTGGTGCGCTGGGTGTCGCGCTCGGCGATGTGAATGCCCTTGACGCCGACCTTCTTCATCAGCTTCGCCCAGCCTTCGCGATCGTGCTGATCCGGCTGTTCGAACTTGAGGCCGATATCGTTAGCGAGGGTGACGAGTGCCTGCTTGACGAACCAGGAAACCATGCCGGGGTTCGCGCCGCAGGTGGAGACGGCGGTCGGGCCGCCGGGATTCTTGGCCTTCTCCTTAAGAAGGGTTTCGCGCAGCGCATAATTCGTGCGGTCGGCGTTCTTCAGGTCCTTGTCGAAATAGAAGCCGAGCCACGGTTCGACGACGGTGTCGATGTAGAGAGCACCGAGCTTGCGGCAGAGCTTCATCAGGTCGACCGATCCGGTATCGACGGAAAGATTGACGCAGAAACCCTGGCCACCGCCTTCGGTCAGAAGCGGCTTCAGCAGATCCTTGTAGTTTTCCTTGGTGACATGCGACTTGATGTGCCTCACGCCGTGCTTTGCCATTATTTCGGTGTGATCTGCGTCGTCACGCGGGTCGATGACTACCATCCGGCTCTTGTCGAATTTGAAGTGGCGCTCGATCAGCGGCAGCGTACCGCGGCCGATGGAGCCAAAGCCGATCATGACGATCGGGCCGGTAATTTCGGAATATACCGGATGGTTCTGTTCCGTCATTCTTTTCTCCTGTGTGGAAGCGGCAAGCCTCAAGAATTATTTTGGAGGCGCGCAAAAACTTAAAAGTAACCGGCTCTAATCATAAAATGCCGTCACAATAAAGAGCGCCAGAGCCGGAAAGGTCAACTTATCAGGCAGGCGAAAGCTCCCGCGCGAGCATGCGCAGCTTTGCAACGAGTTCGGCCTTCTGCAGCGTCAGGCCTTTATAGGCGGTCTGCTGTTCGTCAAGCGCCTCCAGCTGTGCCGCAAAGCTTGCGGCGAGTTCGCCGGCCTTGGGGTGATGTACGATCGCGGCGATCGGATCGACATAGACGTGGATGGTGAAGACGATATCGCCGGAAACCGGCAGCTTCCGTAAAGTCTGGCGCTCGACGCGGGCGAAGCGCTCGGCGAGCGTAAAGGCCTCGGCCTGCGGCGGGCGGCGATGCTTGGACCAGGGCAGGAAGAGATCGCTCGTGACGTTCACGGACCAGTTCATGCGCTCGACGGGTTGAGCGACCTGCAGATTGTCGAAGATGCGGGTGATCAGCGCTGCATTGCGGGTTCCCTCACCGAAGCCCGGCACGTCCGCATGGATTGCGTGCATCGGTTTTCCAAATTTCTCATGCAGAGACCAGGAGGAAGGGAAGGACACATGGGCGGCGACAAGATGCCAGCCGTCGTCCTTCCGGCGCATGATGGCGAGATCGTCGGCGATGAGCAAGCCGGCCTTCAAAAGCGGGGGCAGGGACTGGTCCGAAAGATCGACGGCTTTGCCGACGACCTCGATGAGACTGCCGTTCCGCTCGTAGAGATCGGGATGCGCTTCGCAGAGGTAACTCAGAAGCAGGTCGAGACATTCCTGCTGAGCGGCGTCGGTGCCTTCTTCAGCGACGAAAATTTCATGCCGGCGGGTTTCAGCTAGGAGCTGTTTTTCGCCGAGATAGCGCGGCAGATCACCGTTCGGCTCGATCCAGCGGCCGATGTCGAGCGGCAAGAGGCCGATGGTGAAGGGCTGAGAGGAGCCGTCGTAGGGTGTGTAGGTCGGAAGCGTCATAGCAAAGGTCTAACGCATCACTGTGCCTTGATGGAAGAACTCTTCAGGATATCCAGCCCATCAGCCACCGTTGTCACCGCGACTTCCGTGATCTCGTAATTCGCAACGCCGTGCACCGTGAACGGATCGGCGGCGACATAGGCCTCGATCTCGGCACGATTGCCGATCGCGAGGATCACGCCGCCGGTTCGCGGCACCTTGCGTCCCGAGACAAGGAACCAGCCTTTTGCATAGCCCGCGTTGACCCAGGCCATATGCTGTTCCATGTGCTTGTCGGCCTCTTCATTAGGCTTCACGTAGATTAGCGAGAGGATGAACATTGCAAAACCTCCGATGTATCGTTTCGAGCCCGTTGAGATATTCAATCGGAACGCTGCCATCCATCTTCTTTTTATAATTTTGCAGCAGAGTCCCACACGTAGTTACCCAGCACGCCCGGAGCCATCGGATGACCCAGATAACGGAGCGGCTCGCGGAGTTGCAGGAAGAAAGTGCCGTCCTGATCGCGCTGTACGATCAGGATGACCGTTTGCGGTATGCGAACGCGGCCTTTCGTTCGACCTTCGCGCTTGAGCCGAATGAGACCCCTTTGTGGGCCGACCTTATGCGCCGCAACACGAAGGCAGGACGCGGCACGATCATACGTGCCGCCGACTTCGAGATGTGGCTTGTTTCCGCGCAGTCGCGGCGAGGGAAACTGCCGTTTCGCGCTTTCGAGACCGACGTCGTCGACGGCCGCTGGTTCTGGATGACGGAAACAGTGCAGCGGGACGGCTGGATGCTCTGCATCGCAAGCGACATCACGGACATGAAGTCAAGCGAGCGCGACCTCAGGCAGGATCGCGATTTTGCGCTGCGCGCCTCGCAGACCGACGAATTGACCGGTATCTCCAACCGCCGCTTCATGATGGCGGCGCTTGAGAACATGGTTTGTCGCCTCGGGTCGATCGCTTCCGTCAGCGGCTGCGTCTGCATCATCGATCTCGATTTTTTCAAGCGGATCAACGACAGTTACGGCCATCAGGTGGGCGACCAGGTGCTGATCGATTTTGCGCGTCGGGTCCATCCGCTTGTGCGCCGGAGGGATAGTTTCGGCCGCATCGGCGGCGAGGAGTTCATGCTGGTTCTACCGGATACGACATTGGAGCAGGGCAAGGAGATCATCGACCGCATCCTCGAGATGGTGCGCGTTGCTCGCCCTATCCAGGCAACCCCGGATTTCTGCTACACCTGCTCTGCCGGGCTTGCCGAGTTGCGGCCGGGCGATACAGCGGAGGAACTCTACGCCCGCGCCGACGAAGCGCTTTACCTCGCGAAGGTCAGCGGCCGGGACCGGCTGAAGATCGCGGCTTAGAGAACAAGCCTTGCCGGGATGAGGCCTCGGAGCGAGTTTCCGACATAGATCCGGCCGTTCACCAGATCGCTCACCGCGATGCGGCCGACGCGGGCTTTGCGCTCGCAGATCAGCTCGGTACGCAGCACGCCGGCGAGCAGGCCGCAGGAGATCGGTGGTGTGCGAAGCACCCCGGAACCGTCGTCAAGGAAGACCGAGGTGATCGTGCCTTCGCAAACCTCGCCGCGTTCGTTCAGCATCAGCATTTCGTCGGCCTGCAGCGGCGTGTATTCGGCGCGCGCGTCATCGTAAACGGCGCGGCGGGTCGTCTTGATCCGCAGCAGTTTGTCGGCGCTGTCGAGGCGGGTTGCAGCAATACGGACGGTCCAAACCGTACCCGGCGCGAGCCGCGCGAAGGGGGCAGCCGTGACTTCGATCCGGCCACGAGCATCGAAGGTTAGCCGGACGCGCAAAGCGCCGGTCGCGCCCTCGATTGCTTCATTGAGCTCGTCGAGCGCATGTCGCGGCGCAGGAAAGCCGATGCGGCGGGCGGAGCGGTTCAATCGGGCAAGGTGCAACCGGAGGCGGACAAAGCCGGTGTCAGGTTCCCATCGCAGTGTCTCGATCAACGAGAAGTCGCTCATCGGGCGATCTCCTGATCGCCGATCGCGAAGCGCGCCTTGAGCAGGCACTCCTCATATTCTGCTTCGGCGGTGGAATCGAAGACGATGCCGCCCCCGACATTGAAGATCGCCTTGCCGCCTTCAAAGAGGCTGATGGTGCGGATCGCAACGGAAAAGCGCATGGCCCCGGTCGGGGAAATCATGCCGATCGCCCCGCAATAAGCGTCGCGCGGCGCGTCCTCGAGTTCCTGCAGGATATGCATTGCGCTCATCTTCGGCGCGCCGGTGATCGAGCCGCAGGGAAAGAGGGCGGCGAAGATGTCGCGGATGGAAAGGCCAGGCAGAAGCTTCGCCTGCACATGACTCACCATCTGATGCACGGTCGGATAGGTCTCGATCTCGAAGAGCTTCGGAACATCGAGCGTACCGACTTCGGTGATGCGCGAGATGTCGTTCCGAAGCAGGTCGACGATCATCCGGTTTTCTGCCTGGGTCTTCATATCCGCCCGCATCGCCGCGATGATAGCTGCATCTTCGGCCGCGTCGGCGCCGCGTTTGGCGGTGCCCTTCATCGGATGCGTCTCGATCCAGCCTTGCTCGTCCGTCCGGAAGAAGAGCTCGGGAGAGCGGGACAGGATGATAGGACCGCCGAGATCGACGAACGCTCCGTATTTTACGGGCTGGCGTTCGATCAGCGACCAGAAAGCCGCGCACGGATCGCCGTTCCAACTGGCTTCGACCGGCATTGTCAGGTTTGCCTGATAGCAGTCGCCCTGGCGCAGATGCCAATGCAGGCGGTCGAAGCGCTCTTTATATACAGGGAACGCCCACCCGGCTTTCGGCGCAGCCAGGAATTCCTCGTTTTCGAGGCGCTGTTTGGGCTGCGCAAGCGGATGGCCATCCGCCTGCGGCGCGTCGAAGATGCCGAAGCAGAGCAGCGGCGTCTGGCGGCCGTCTTCCGCAAAGCCGGCCAGCTTTTCCTCGAAGAGATAGCCGGCCTCGTAGGACATGTAGCCTGCCAGCCACTTTCCCTGCGCTCTCGCCGCTTCCATCCGCGCCAGAGCCGGGAAGAACTCGGCGCGGCTGCGTGCGATGATGATCTCCGCCGGATCGGCGAAAAGCATCACTTGTCCGGTCGTATCATCCCGGAAAAGGACAAAGCGTTCAGTTTCGGCCATCGGTGCCTTTTGATTGGAAGCTCAGGCTCTATCAAGCGCTTCCAATTCGTCGATCAGCCCTTCGATCATCGACAGCCCCTTGCTCCAGAACGACGGATCGGTGGCGTCCAGGCCGAAAGGCTTCAGGAGTTCGGAGTGGTGCTTCGTCCCGCCGGCCCTCAGCATCTCGAAATACTTCTCCTGGAAGCCCTTATCGGCCTTTTGATAAACGGCATAGAGCGAGTTCACCAGGCAGTCGCCGAAAGCATAGGCGTAGACATAGAAGGGCGAGTGGATGAAGTGGGGGATATACGCCCAGTAGGTCTCATACCCTTCCGAGATCCTGATCGCGGGCCCGAGACTTTCCGACTGGACGGAGAGCCACAGTTCGCCGATGTCTTCTGCGGTCAGTTCGCCGGCCTTGCGTGCCGTATGGACCTCGCGCTCGAATTCGTAGAAGGCGATCTGGCGCACGACCGTGTTGATCATGTCTTCGACCTTCTGGGCGAGCATCGCCTTGCGCTCACGCTTGTCGGTGGTCTTGTCGAGCAGTGCGCGGAAAGTCAGCATCTCGCCGAAGACGGAGGCGGTTTCGGCGAGCGTCAGTGGCGTCTGGCACATGAGCGCGCCCTGTTCGCCGGCAAGCACCTGATGTACGCCATGACCAAGTTCGTGGGCGAGCGTCATCACGTCGCGCGGCTTGCCGAGATAGTTGACGAGCACGTAGGGATGCGCCGACGGAACCGTCGGGTGCGCGAAGGCGCCGGGCGCCTTGCCAGGACGGACCGGCGCGTCGATCCACTGTTCGTCGAAGAAGCGGCTGGCGATCGCAGCCATCTCCGGCGCGAAATTGCCGTAGGCCGAGAGCACGGTCTCTTTCGCCTCGGTCCAGGAAATTACCGCGTTGGAGGTTTCCGGCAACGGCGCATTGCGGTCCCAGAAATTCATCTGGTCCATTCCGAGCCACTTTGCCTTCATCTTGTAATAGCGGTGCGAAAGGCGGGGATAGGCCTGCTTGACGGCAGCCGCCAGCGCATCCACCACCTCGCGTTCGACGCGGTTCGCCAGATGACGGCTGTCGGCGATGTCCTCGAAGCCACGCCAGCGATCGGAGATATCCTTGTCCTTGGCGAGCGTATTGGTGATCAGCGTAAACGTGCGGATATTCGCCTTGAAAGTTTCGGCGAGCGCCACCGCTGCCTTGCGGCGGGCTTCCGGATCCTTGTCCTGCAGCAAATTGAGGGCCACTTCGAGCGGCACTTTTTCGCCGTCGATGTCGTAGCGAAGCTCCGCCATCGTTTCGTCAAAGAGGCGATTGAACGCAGCCGCACTCGTCATCGACTTTTCGAGGAAGAGCTGTTCCAGCTTGTCTTCCAGTTGGTAGGGCTTGTCCTTGCGCAGGTCGATCAGCCAGGGACGGTAGTGGCCGGCATCGGGGTCATTCGCCATGCAGGCGTCCATCACCGCGTCGTCGATCCGGTTCAGCTCCAGCGCGAAGAAAAGAAGATGGCCGGAGAATTCGGTGATTTTTGCCTGGACATCGCCGTAAAGCTTGCCGTTCACGGGATTGCTCGTATCGGAGAAATAGGTGAGGCCCGCGAACGAGCCGAGGCGGCCGATAAGGTCATCCAGCTGCTCATATTCCTTCAGCGCCTGGCCAATACCTTCAGCGCCTTTTTTACTCGCTGCATCCGCTAGCTTGCCCTTCCATTTTTCCTCGAAGGCGATGGCGTGTTTGCCTGCCTTTTCCATGTCGCTGGTGAAAGCGGTAGAGGTGGCGGAGGGGTAGAGATCCTGCAGTTTCCAGACGGGAAGGTCGCCAAGCGCTGGATCTGCCGCGGCCGAGCCAGCTGTTGCCGAAAAATTAAGACCGGCACCGGGGAGCATGAGATTCATGGGCTTGGTTCCTCTTCCTCATTTCGAACAGGTCTGACTGTCTAAGCTCCGGAAGGCTCCGCTTCAAGGGGCTTTCGGGGGGCAGAAGGCCCCGCTTCGATACGGATTCGGGGTCGCCACAATCGTTAAAATGCAATTATTTCTCAAAACTGGATGTTCAAGCCTTTCTGCCAGAGTGCCTCACAGGTTTCGCATGAAGTGAGGCGACAATGACCGGTCATAATGAGCTCAAGGGTGCAGGGCAGATTCTGTTGGTCGAAGACGACCCGGTGCAACGCCGCCTGCTAAAAAATGCAGTCGAGCGCCACGGGCATGTCGTCCATCAGGCTGAAAACGGCCGAATCGGTCTTGAGATGGTGAAGCGGGACGGCGGCCTCTTCAACGTCATCATTCTCGACCTCATGATGCCGGAAATGACCGGGCTGGAATTCCTCGAAGCCCTCAATGAACTCGGCACACATATTCCCGTGGTCGTGCAGACCGGGCAGGGCGGCATCGAGACGGTGGTGCAGGCCATGCGTGCCGGCGCCTTCGATTTCGTGGTTAAACCGGTTTCGCCCGAGCGGATCGCGAATTGCATTGCTAACGCGATGAAGCTCGACCAGCGCGAAGTGAAAGCCCGTTCGGGCCGCCGTTCACGCTCTGGCGCCGTCGGCTTCGACGACATCGTTTCGGCGAGCCCGGCGATGATCCGGGTCATCGATCTGGCGCAGCGTGCCGCGCAATCGAACATTCCGGTCGTGCTTGAAGGTGAGTCGGGCGTCGGCAAGGAGCTCGTGGCCCGCGCCGTCCAGTCCGGCGGTGACCGTTCAAACAAGCCTTTTGTGACGGTGAATTGCGGTGCCATTCCGCACAATCTCGTCGAGAGCATTCTCTTCGGCCACGAAAAGGGTGCCTTCACCGGCGCGACCGAGCGCCACATCGGCAAGTTCATGGAAGCCGATGGCGGAACGATCTTCCTTGACGAGATCGGAGATCTGCCGCTCGAGGTGCAGGTCAAGCTGTTGCGTGCCGTGCAGCAGGGCGAAATCGAAACGGTCGGCGCGCGTACGGCGCACAAGGTCAACGTCCGCCTCATTTCGGCGACGAACAAGGATCTGATCGAGGAAGTGAAAAACGGCCACTTCCGCGAAGACCTCTATTACCGCCTGAACGTCTTCCCGATCACCATTCCGGCGCTGCGCAAGCGCAAGGAGGACATCCCGCATCTGGTGCGCGTCTTTGCCGACCGCTTCTCGTCCGAGCAGAAGAACGGGCAGCGGATGACGGTCAGTCCCGGTGCCTTGGCACTGCTGACGGCTTATGACTGGCCGGGCAACATCCGCCAGCTCGAAAATGCGATCTTTCGCGCCGTCGTGCTTGCCGAGGGGCATGAACTCACCGAAGCGGACTTTCCGCAAATTGCCGCGCAGCTGCCGCAATATGACGTGGTGGATCATCTGGCGCTGGTCGCGGACAATACGCATCGTGAGCACGAAGCGGAATTTGCGGCAGGCGAATATCACGTTCCGCCGATGTATGGCGGTGAGTCGTCCGCGCGTCACAACGAGGTGCCGGAAAACGCGATTGCAAGCGTCAGTGCCGCCGGCGACGTACGCAAGCTTGCCGATGTCGAGGAGGAATTGATTCGATTCGCCCTTAAATTCTACCGGGGCCAGATGAGTCAAGTGGCCAGAAAACTCGGTATCGGGCGGTCAACGCTTTACAGAAAACTCAAGGATTACGGGATCGACCCCGACAATCCGCAAAAAGATGCGGCATAGCAGGCGCTTGATTAATAATCCGGCAAGCATGTCTTGTTACCTGTCATAAACCTCTTGTTAGTCCATTGTTGACTATGTAAAGAAAAGGTTGAACGCGTGTGGCATTTTTGCCATGGTGTGACCGCATTTGAAAGACATTGGGACAGCCGGGGCACTGGGGCAGTCTGACGAGGATTTGGTTTGCCGGATTTGAATGAGAATTCCAAGCCTTGGCGCTTGAGCTGGCGTACGCTGTACGCCGACATTGGCGGAAAGGCGGTTAGGACGGCAATGGCTGCCCTTCTCGCACTTGCGGTTTCCTCACCGGTATTCGTTGGCACACCATCTGAGGCAGCGGGCGAAACGCGCAGCCTGAAACTCTATTTCATCCACACCGGCGAAAAGGCTGTCATCACCTACAAGCGCAACGGCAGGTTCGACCCGAAGGGTCTCGAGCAGTTGAACCGGTTTCTCCGCGACTGGCGAAAGAATCAGCCGACGAAGATGGACCCCCGCCTTTTTGATCTCATCTGGGAAGTCTACCGCCAGAGCGGTTCCAGGGACTATATCAACGTCGTCTGCGGTTTCCGTTCACCCGGGACAAATGCGATGCTCAAGGCGCGTTCGCGCAATTCCGGTGTCGCCGAGAAGAGCCAGCATATGCTCGGCAAGGCGATGGACTTCTTCATTCCGGACGTCAAGCTTGCCAAGTTGCGCGCGATCGGCATGAAAATGCAGGTCGGCGGCGTTGGCTTCTATCCGAAGTCCGGTTCGCCCTTCGTGCATATGGATGTCGGCGGCGTTCGCGCCTGGCCGCGCATGACCCGGCAAGAGCTGGTTCAGCTTTTTCCCAATGGCAACACCATCCACATCCCGGCTGACGGTAAGCCCTTGCCGGGCTACCAGCAGGCGATGGCCGACTACAAGCGCCGCGTGAGCACCGATCAGCTCGTTGCAGCCGTCGGCGGCGATACGGAGACGCGGAAGCCGAAGACATTGTTCGCCGCACTCTTTGGCGGTGGCGCAGACGATGAAGAGGATAGCGCGGAGGATTCGGCTCCGGTCGCTGTGGCCAGGGCAACGCCGCCGAAGGCGGAGGCGCCTGCTGCCGAGGTTGAAGCCCAGCCCACCGAGGTTGCCGCTGTGAATGCGCCGGTGCCGCAGGTTCGTCCTGCCTTTGCCGGTCAGCTTGCCGGCGGCGAAGTTGCGAATGCTCTTGTTCCGCCGAATTCCGGCAATAGCGCCGAGCAGGCCCTAGCGGCGGCGACGGAGCAGCAAGGCGAGCCGCAGCAATTTGCCGATCTCAGCAGCTATCACATTCCGGTTCCATCACTGCTTGGTCCTCGCAACGCCCCGGGTGATGCGGAGGTGGCCTCCAACGATCCCGCGGTTGCTATCCCGAGCGACCGTCCTGCCCTTGCCGAATCGGATGCGAATGCAGCCGTAGCCGGTCAGCTCTCTCCGGCCGTCGCGCAGGCGCTTGATCAGGAGAATGCTGCAGCCAAGCAGGTTGCTGCCCTTGCGCCAGCAACCATCGAGCAGGCGATCAAGGCAGCAATGCCGGCGACCAAGCCGGCCGAGAAGGCGCCGGTTCAGCTTGCGGCTCTTGCTCCTGTCAAATCCGCAAGCTTCGGCGACATCTTCGATCCCCCGCATGTCTCCCAGAATGGCGATGCCGCCGGCATTGCGACCAAGGGCGGACGCCCGACGAAGGCTGCCGCGGCCGCTGCCGAGGCAAGCCGGGCGACAGTCCGCACCGAGCCGAAGCTCACTCAGAAGATCATCTCGCAGTGGGCGCTGACCAATTCACGCATGGAGATGGTCACGAAGCCGGTCAAGGCACCTCGCTTCGTCAGCCAGACGCTCCGGGCCCAGCCGACGGCGGTCTATGCCGAGGGCTTCACCGTCAATACTGCTTCCGTCGATCCGGCCCGCTTCAGCGGCTCCGCCGTCAACTTCATGGAAGTGCGCAAGTTCGAGACGAACTGAGCGGATCACTCAGAACGAACTACAAAACCGCCGGAGTGATCCGGCGGTTTTCGTTTACACAGGCTGTGACCTTCAGCGGTTTCTCGTCATCTCCTGTTACCGGGTTTGACCGGCCTTCATCGGCCTAGGCCCCAAGTAAGGGCGCCTCTCGGATTCGTCGGAGCGCAGCGCGCTTCTCAGCCGCAGCAGATCCTTGCGCGCAATCAAACCGATGAGCTTGCCCGTTTCCCTCTCGACGATCGGAATCCGGCCGGCATCGCTCGCCAGCATCAGATCCGCGATGAAACCGACAGTGTCGTCGATATGCCCGACGGGAAGCGAAGCGTCAGAAATCCGCTCGGACAAGGTCTCCTTGCCGAGTGTTCCGTCGCGCTCCCAGGTCAGGGCGTCCGCACGCGAGACCATGCCGACCAAGGTTCCGTCCGCTTCGACGACCGGGTAGATGCGATGGGTCTTGGCGCCGGATGAAAAGAAATCGCAGGCCTCGCCGACGGTCAGGGATGCCGGAAGGCTATCGACCTCCTGGATCATGATGTCGCCGGCGCGGGTGAGCTCGAACGGATCGATCCCGTATTCACGGGTGATGTGCTGGCCGCGTCTTGCGATCTTCTCGGTCAGGATAGAGCGACGAAGGAGCAGGACCGTGACGGCATAGGCAACGACGGTCGCCGCGAGCAGGGGAATGAGGGTGCTGACATCACCGGTGATCTCCACGGCAAAGAATGTTCCGGTCAGCGGGGCGCGCATTGTTCCACCCATCATCGCGGCCATGCCGAGCAATGCCCAGAAGCCCGGTTCGCCCGGAAAGGCAAGACCCACCAGCCAGCCGAGCGCGCCGCCCAGAATGAGGAGCGGCGCGAGCACGCCGCCGGATGTTCCGGAAGACAGGGCCACCAGCCAGATGCCCGCCTTTACCAGGAGGATCGCGATGACGGCCTTTGCCACGATGTGGCTTGCCAGAAGATCCGAGATGATGTCGTAGCCGACGCCGAGCGCGCGGGGCTCGATCAGGCCGCCCAACCCGACGACGAGACCACCGAGGGCGGGCCACCACATCCAATGGATGGGCAGTTTCTCGAAGGCGTCCTCGATCTTGTAGAGCAGGGTCGTCAGCAATCCGGATTGCAGGCCGGAGACGATCCCCATTGCCGCACATAGAAAGATTCCCCACCAGGGCAACGCCACCTGGAAATGCGTCGGGAACAGAGGGCCGGCGCCAAAAAGGAACGGGCGCCAGGAAATGGAGACGCAGGCGGCGACGGCAACGGGAATGAAGCTGCGCGGCTTCCATTCGAACAGCAGCAGCTCGACGGCCAGCATGACGGCGGCAATGGGAGAGCCGAAGATCGCCGTCATGCCCGCGGCGGCGCCGGCAACGAGCAGCGTCTTGCGTTCGGCGGAACTCATGTGGAAGAACTGCGCGAAGAGCGATCCGATCGCGCCGCCCGTCATGATAATGGGACCTTCCGCACCGAAGGGGCCGCCGGTGCCGATGGAGATCGCCGACGACAGCGGCTTCAGGACCGCAACCTTGGGCGACATACGGCTTCCGCCGATCAGAATCGCTTCGATCGCCTCCGGAATACCGTGTCCCCTGATCTTTTCCGAACCGAAGCGCGCCATCAAGCCGATGACAAGACCGCCGAGGACGGGTGCGGCGACCATCCAGGCCGAGCGCGGCAGGTCGACGAAACTCGGCGCCACAATGCTCATATGGCCGAACCAGACGACATTCGTCACGAGGGCAATGAGGCTGACCAATACCCATGCTGCGAAAGCGCCGCCCGTTCCAACGATTACTGCCATGCCCACCAGAAGCAGGACGCGGCGGTCCGTGGTGAAATCGCCGGCCTCCCGGCGGGACAGGCCCCCGGTGAAGTCGCGGGCTTTTGACGGTCGGTTAAGTTCGATCATGGTGGTCCACCTGCAAAAAAAAGTGTCAGCGGCGGCAGTCGATATATCGTATCACGATATAAATCAACAACGACGGCGAAGAATATCGGAGACCGCCGCAGAGAGGAGGCAGGCGTCGATCGGTGCGGCTTCGGCCGCGCTCGATTCCGTCGCATCTTGCAGGATCAATGCGAGTTGGCGCAGATAGATGCATGCACCGATCAAAGACGAAAGCCGGGGAATGACGAAGCGACCGAAAGTCCAACTCACTCAAGCCGACTACGAAGCCCTTGCGGCCTTGCGATACGCACTCCGCAAGTTCATGGATTTCAGTACCTCGGCCGCGCAGGAAGAGGGACTGCCACCGCAGCAGCATCAGGCGCTGCTGGCGATCAAGGGCCTGCCTGAAGGCGAGGTCATGACCGTCGGCATGCTGGCAGAGCGGCTACTTATCGCCCCGCATACCGCGACCGAACTCGTCGGTCGCCTCATTGCCTCTGCCTACGTGCAGCGCGAGACGGATTCCGAAGACAGGCGGCGACAGACGCTGAAGCTTACGCGAAAGGCCGAGGACATCCTGCTGCGGCTCAGCGCAATCCATCTGCACGAGGTGCGGGAAATGGCGCCGCGACTGATCGAAATCCTGTCGCGCCTGCGAGATGACGGACGGTAGTTGTCCCGCGAACCTGCGTGGGCTGGTGAAAGGGCGCCCTTCCAAAAGAAAAGCCGCCGAAAATCGGCGGCTTTCGAAAAGCTGGAATATGGCCGGTGCTCAGGCTTCTGGCGGGGACTCGATCATGCCGAGTGCGTGCAGGTAGGTATCGAGGATCGCATCCTCTTCCATTCGCTCCTGCTCGTCCTTCTTGCGAAGAGCAACAACCTTCTTCAGGATTTTCGTATCGAAGCCCATGCCCTTGGCTTCGCCATAGACGTCCTTGATGTCGTCGGCGATGGTCTTCTTTTCTTCTTCCAGGCGTTCAATACGCTCGACAAACGCGCGAAGCTGGTCGCGGGCGACGCCATGTGCATCAGACATCGTGTTCTCCTGATTTCCGGATGATCGATTGGGATGCACGTGACTGCCGCGAAGCAGCGTCATGGTCAAGCCGCTTTGCTGTTCGCAGGCCTATTTGTGCGGATTGTTCAGCTCAAAAGCGGCCTTTTGCACAGGCGAAGCCTCGTTCTGGTGGAGGTTCTTCCAATCTTCGTACGGCATGCCGTAGACGATCTCGCGCGATTCGTCCTTGGTCAGCGGCACGCCCTCGGCTTCGGCGGCTTCACGATACCAGTTCGAAAGGCAGTTGCGGCAGAAGCCGCCGAGATTCATCAGGTCGATGTTCTGAACGTCGGTGCGTTCGCGCAGATGCTGCACAAGCCGGCGGAAGGCGGCTGCCTCGAATTCTGTCTGCTGTTCCTTGCTGAGTGCGGTCATTTCGCTCTCCTTCATTCGTAAGGGCCGGTGCGCGACACATGCACATTATAGTCGTGCAGCGCCGGATCGGCATTCATGGCCTCGAAGATCGGAGCCAGGCGTTCGGCCCACTTGGAAATGCCGGCCTCGCTTCCAATCAGATCCTGACGAACCTCAAGCAGGGCATGCGGTATGCCGGTCAGCATGCAATGCCGGTACATCGTGTCGCCCTTCAGTGCGCCGTCATAAGGTTCGTTATCGCCAACAATCAGATCGGGATCGCGCCTCAGCATGTCAAGCAGCGGGGCGACGGCGCGGTGATCGGTGTCCCAGAGGACGGCAGCGTGCCAAGGCCGCGGAATGCCTTTCCAGGCATTCGTATAGGAATGCAGCGACAGCACGAGCGGCGCCCGGCTGGTGGCATTGGCCACCTTGTCGATCGTTTTGGACACCGCGTCATGATAGGGCCGGTGGAACGTCTCGACGCGGTAGTTCCATTCCTCGCTGGTGATGGGATGATTGCCTGGAATAATCGCGCCGTCGGAAATCTTCATGATCAGCGTAGGATCATCTTCACCGCGATTTGGGTCGATCAGAAGCCGCGAAAAGCCGCTGAGAACGGCCGGAACGCCGAGTTTGGCGGAAAGCTTTCGCACCAGGCCTTCTATGCCGATGTCATAGGCGATATGGCGGGAAAAGGCGGCTTCGGGAAGCCCGAGGCTGCCGTAACGTTCAGGCAGGCGATTCATGGCGTGATCGCCGAGGATCACCATGCCGCTGTCATGATTCCCGGGTAGTATTTCAAAAGCATTGAAGTGATTCATTCGTGAATTGCCGATCGTCATGTGGCGCTCGCGCCACTGATCGCACGCGCCCGCGGCAGGTTCAAGCGGGATGCGCTGCAGCCTGGGCAAGTCACCGTTCACGAGCAGGTTATGAAGGAATATAATCGATTAGCATCGCGTTGACATTCGTTCCATGGCGGCGCAAGAAGGCACGGACAACGAATAACCTGGGAGCCATTCGGAAGCCGTGTTGATGCAAGCCGCACCAAGTTTCCTCACCCGGTCCGGGCCGCTTGCCCGTTTCGCCTTGTTTTCACTCGCTGCCTTCTCGCCATTCTTTCTTGCCGATAGTGCGCACGCAGACTTCCGCGTATGCAACGGCACGCAGAACCTGGTGGGCGTCGCGATCGGATACCGTGGCAAGGACGGGTGGGTCACGGAAGGCTGGTGGCAGGTCCCGGCAACGACTTGCGCGACGCTGATCGAAGGAGAATTGCAGTCACGCTATTACTATCTCTACGCTGAGGACGCCGCCCGGGGAGGCCGATGGACGGGTGATGTGCAGATGTGCGTAGCGGAGAACGAGTTTAAGATCACGGGCGTGCAGGACTGCTATGCCCGCGGTTATCAGAAGATGGGATTCAAGGAGTATGACACCGGCCGCCAAGGCAGCTGGATGGTCCAACTCTCCGACACTCCCGGTACGCAGGAAAGCGCAAATTAATGAAGCGTAATCGAAAAGTAAAAATCCTGGCGACGCTCGGCCCGGCGTCCAGTGAAGAAGCGGTGATAGAAAAGCTCCACCAGGCCGGTGCTGACGTATTCCGTATCAACATGAGCCACGCCAGCCATGATGTGATGCGAATGCTGATCAGCCGTATCCGCGCCGTCGAGGCCCGCTCCGGCCGCCCGATCGGCATCCTGGCTGACCTGCAGGGCCCGAAGCTTCGCGTCGGCAAGTTCGCCGATACCAAGGTCGATCTGAAGCCCGGCCAGACCTTCACCCTCGACAACAGTGACGCCCCCGGCGACGCAACCCGCGTCTTTCTGCCGCATCCGGAAATCCTGGAAGCGGTCAAGCCCGGCGATCGCCTGCTGATCGACGACGGCAAGCTCGCCTTGCGCGCCGAAAAGTGTGACGGCAAGAGCATCGTCACGACGGTTATTTCCGGCACCAAGATTTCGGACCGCAAGGGCATCAGCCTGCCCGACACGCTGCTTGGCGTCGGTGTTCTGACCGATAAGGATCGCGTCGATCTCGATGCCGTTCTGGCGACCGACGACGTCGACTGGGTCGCGCTCTCCTTCGTCCAGCGCCCGGAAGACCTCGCGGAAGTCCGCAAGATCGCCAGAGGCCGGGTCGGCCTGATGTCGAAGATCGAGAAGCCGCAGGCCATCGAGCGCATCGAAGAGATCATCGAACTCTCGGACGCATTGATGGTCGCCCGTGGCGATCTCGGCGTCGAAATGCCGCTCGAGTCCGTTCCGGGTATCCAGAAGCAGCTGATCCGCGCCTGCCGCCGTTCCGGCAAGCCGGTCGTCGTCGCAACCCAGATGCTGGAATCGATGATCTCTTCTCCGGTGCCGACACGCGCCGAGGTATCGGACGTTGCGACCGCCGTCTTCGAAGGTGCGGACGCGGTCATGCTTTCGGCTGAGTCCGCCTCGGGCGCCTATCCGGTCGAAGCCGTTTCGACGATGGCGTCGATCGCCAGCGCCATTGAGCGCGAGCCGCATTATCCCGGCATCATCTACGCCCAGCGCGCCCAGCCGGAGGCAACTGGCGCCGATGCGATTTCGCTCGCCGCCCGCCAGATCGCCGAGACGCTGAAGCTTTCTGCGATCGTCTGCTACACCTCGTCCGGTACCACCGGCCTGCGCGCCTCGCGCGAGCGTCCGCAGGTGCCCGTCCTTGCCCTTTCGCCGATCATCAAGACGGCTCGCCGTCTGGCGATCGTCTGGGGCCTGCACTGCGTCGTCACGCATGACGCGACGGATCTCGACGACATGGTCAACCGGGCCTGCCGCATCGTCGCTGGCGAGGGCTTCGGCAAGCCAGGCGACCGCATCATCATTTCTGCCGGCGTGCCGCTTGGAACGCCGGGCGCGACCAATATGCTCCGCATCGCCTATATTGGTTCGGACGGCCAGAGCGGCATCTGATCCGGTTGAGTGAATGAATAAGAGCCCGCTGCTTCCGAGGCGGCGGGCGTTTTGTTTTTCGGCTTGCTCGCAGTCTCGGCAAATGCAAGCTTCCGATATCCGAGCGTTGGGAGGCACTCATGGATATCATTACCCTTCTGGCTTTCGCTGCCGTTTCCTTCGTTGGTATCGCGACGCCGGGTCCGACCGTGCTTCTCGCGCTGACCAATGGCTCCCGCTATGGTACGCGCCGGGCTATCGCCGGCATGGCGGGCGCCGTGCTTTCGGACTTCGTGCTAATCGGCGCTGTGGCGATCGGTCTCGGCGCGTTGCTGGCAGCCTCCGAATTCTGGTTTTCCGTGCTGAAATATGCGGGCGCGGCCTATCTTGCCTTTCTGGGTATCATGATGCTGCGCTCGAAGGGAAGCATCGATACGGCGGAACAAGCGGAGAGCGCCGTCGGCACTGCCTCTGCCCTCGCGATTGCGACGAGAAGTTTCATGGTCGCGGTGACGAACCCCAAGGGTTATCTCTTCTTCTCGGCCTTCCTGCCGCAGTTCATCGATCCAACGCTACCGCAGCCGGCTCAATATGCGGTGCTCGCAGCCGTCTTCGCCTCGCTCGATTTCGTGATCATGTTCGGATATGCAGCTTTCGGGTCTCAGGCCGTCCGCCTGCTCAAGAGTTCCGGCGCCATGTGGCTCGACCGGATAAGCGGTGGTGCAATGCTCGCCCTTGCCGGATCGCTGGCGCTCTACCGGCGGGCGGCCACCTGATCCAGGGTGCGGATTTTACGCAGCAGCGGGCAATAGAGCGTGCGTTAGGCAGTGAACTCTCGTAGTGCATTGCGGCGGATTGCCTGCGGCGGCTGGCCGAAGGCGCGCAGGAAGGCTCGGCGCATGCGCTCGCGGTCGGCGAAGCCTGTTTCGGCGGCGACGACATCGATCGGATGCCGCCCCTGTTCCATCATCAGCCGTGCAGCCTCAAGACGCAGGTTCTCCACCGCCTTTGCTGGCGACTGTCCAGTCTCGGCCCGAAACGTCCGGCTGAACTGGCGCGGGCTCAGATGTGCCGCGTCGGCCAGCTCCTCGACGGAAAGCGTATTCTTCAGGTTGCTGCGCGCATGCGCAAGCGCCTTCTGGATGCGGTCCGATTTAGGCTCCAGTTCCAACAGCGCTGAGAACTGCGATTGGCCGCCGGCGCGGCGATGATAAACGACGAGTTTGCGGGCAACGGCGCGGGCGACATCTGCGCCGTGATCCTTCTCGACCATGGCAAGCGCCAGATCGACGCCGGCCGTCATGCCTGCGGAACTCCACACGGAGCCGTCGATGATGAAGATGCGGTCTTCCTCGATCTTGATCTTCGGGTAGCGCGATTGCAGTTCACGGGCGAGAAGCCAATGCGTCGTGGCGCTGCGACCATCCAGAACTCCTGCCTCGGCCAGCAGGAAAGCGCCGGTGCAGATCGATGCGACGCGCCGGGAGGCGGCAAGGGCGTTGCGGATGAAGTCACTCTCCTTTGGGCTCGGCAGTTGGATGCCGACGGCTCCCGACACCAGCAGCGTATCGAAGGCCGGATCATCGAAGCGGCTGGTCTCGATCGTGACGCCAAACGAGCCCTGCACCGGTCCGCCGGTCTCCGAGAGGTAGGCGATGTCGTAAACCTGTTCGTCGAGTTCGAGGTTGGTGAACTCGAAGGCGGAGATTGCGGCTAGGCTCATCATCTGGAAGCCCGGGAAAAGCAGGACGGCAATACGCTGCATGGCTCGAAACTCCGTTTGTCCTAAAAGGTGGTCTATATGACATTCAAGACATCGGCAATCGAGCGTATGACTCCCTTCAAGCGAACAGCAGGTGCTGTTGCGCAACATGGAGAAAAGACAATGACCGATCAGCACAAGGGCACGGCCCTCGTTACAGGCGCATCGTCAGGTATCGGTGCGATCTATGCCCACCGGCTCGCAAAGCGTGGCTACGACCTCATTCTTGTCGCCCGCAACGCCGAGCGCCTTTCGGAACTCGCGACGAAGCTGACCAGGGAAACGGGCAGGACGGTCGAAACGCTCCCCGCCGATCTCGGCAGCAAGGCCGATCTCGCACGCGTCGAGCACGTGCTGAAGTCGGACCAAAGTATTACAATGCTCGTCAACAATGCAGGCTTCGGCGGCACCGCACCGCTGCTTGCCTCCGATGCGAACAAGATGCAGGCGATGGTCGATCTCAATGTCACGGCGCTGATGCGGTTGACCTATGCCGCCGTGCCCGGGTTTGTGGCCCGCGGCGGCGGCGCGATCATCAACATCGCATCGATCGTCGCGATCGCGCCGGAGATCCTGAACGGTGTCTATGGGGCCAGCAAGGCATTCGTTCTCGCCTTCAGCCAGTCGCTGAAGCACGAGTTGGCGGACAAGAACATCCGCGTCCAGGCGGTGCTGCCGGGAGCGACCGCGACCGAATTCTGGAGTATTGCCGGCACGCCGGTCGAGCATCTGCCGACAGAAATCGTCATGCCGGCGGAAGACATGGTGGACGCGGCTCTTGCCGGTTTCGACCAGGGCGAGTTTGCAACGATCCCGGCACTCGAAGACGCCGGGTTGCTGAAGGCCTACGAGGATGCGCGCCAGGCGCTGATGCCGAACCTGTCACGGTCCGCGCCTGCGGCACGTTACAAGGCAGCGTAGGTCTGACCACGGCGCGAATAGGCGAGGTGCGCGAGCGCGCCTCCTCCCGATCTATGGCAGGGACACGTGGCCGACGCGATAGATCTGGTCGTCGTTGGCGATCAGCGGCATGTCGCGATAGAGTGTGAAGCGTACAAGGCTCCAGCCGAACGGCTCGAAGGCGGATATCGACGCCAGCGCGCCGCCTCGGGCTGCTGTTTCTGCATTTGATCGCGCGTCTTCCTCCTTGCGGATCTCGGCAAGCGGTGCATAGGGCGGGATCGGTAGGACGTTGCGGCTCGCAAACCTCGCGGCCTTTAGGTCTGTCACTACGGCACTCCACACGATCCAGTGTCTTACCTGGGGCCAGCCGAACGTCTGCGCCAGAGCCTCGAAGCCGGGGCCAGTCAGGAAATCGCTGGCACCCTCCGGCTGCTCCCAAACATAGAATGGTGCATAGAGGTTTTCCCGGCTGCCGAACTCGCCCTTGCGGGCGCTGAGATAAGCCTTGAACCGCAAGTTCGGGAACCCGTCGAGCATTGGCCCCTTGTCACGAATCCGGCGATCGATGATCGCCATGTCGTAGTCTGAGGGCAGCGTGAAACTGTATTGCATCGCGATCATCGGGACGTCTCCAAAGGCTGGAAGGCGCGACGTTCCCAGCCCGGTACGGTCATCTGCGCCTCGCCGTCGCCGAACGACCATTCGTCCGGTGACGTGGTCGTCACGACGATCATGACGTCTTTCGGCCTGAGTCCCGGCGACTGTTCAAGCAGATCCACCGCGCATTTGAAGAAGGCCTTCCGGGTTTTCGTCGAACGCGGCTTTCCCGCAGTGATGGCGATGAGCGTGAAATCATCCGAGCGAGGGCCGGTGAGATAATGTCGGTCGAAGATCAACTCACCTGGCTCATGCTGATGAATGATCTGAAAACGGTCATTGGGCGGAACATTGAACGTTTCGACCATGGCGCGATGGATGCTGTCGGAAAGCGCACGGAGATAATCCGGCGATTTGCCTTTCAGGAGTGAGATTCGAACGAAGGGCATGGCTGCCTCCTAGTCGCAAGTTCTTGACAGGAGGAGCATCGCACGACACGATTATGCATAAAATCAGAATTTTATGAACTGACCATCCAGAAAAACGGGATTATGGCGGTGCCCAAAACGATCTTCGATCTCGACGTGCTGCGAACCTTCTCGACCGGAATGGAACTTGGCAATTTCGCCAAGGCGGCAGATCGGCTTGGGCGCTCTACATCGGCAGTCAGCGCGCAGCTCAAGAAGCTGGAAGAACAGGCGGGCACGCCGATTTTCCGCAAGGCTGGTCGCGGCCTGGCGCTGACGGAAGCCGGCGAGACGATGCTCGCCTATGCACGGAGGCTGCTCGAACTCAATGACGAAGCGGCCGCGGCGGTCCACGGCGTCGAGCTGGAAGGCTGGGTACGGCTTGGTCTGCAGGAGGATTTTGGTGAAAACCTGCTTCCGGATGTTCTCGGCCGATTCGCTCGCGCGCATCCGAAGGTGCGGATCGAGGCACGCGTTGCTCGCAACACGGAGCTGCTCGAGCGGGTGACGAGCGGGAAGCTCGACCTGGCGCTGGCCTGGAGCGATGGGACTGTGACGGCGCATTGCGAGCGCATTGGCGATCTTCCCATGCGCTGGATCGGGCCTGCTTCAGGGAAGCTGGACTGGCATGCCGCAAGCGAAGAACCCCTGCCACTTGCCGCACTCGAGGCACCCTGCCTCCTGCGAACCGCTGCCACGAACGCATTGGACAAGGCCCATATTCCCTGGCGGCTTGCCTTTGTCAGTCCCAGCCTTGGCGGGTTGTGGGCTGCAACGGCGGCGGGGCTCGGCGCGACAATCCGCACGCCGATCGGTCTGCCCTCGAAGGTCAGTCCGTTGATGGCGTCGATGGCGGCGTTGCCGGAACTGCCGATGCTCGGCCTCGTGCTTCATCGCGCCGAAGCGGAGCCCGGCCCGGCGACGTCGCGGCTTGCCTCCATCATGCTGCAGGCGGTGCGCGAGGCGATCTCCGATCTGATGCCGCGGCAGATACCGGAAAATGCCTAGGCCGCGTCCTCAGCCGTATTTCTCGAGAACACCGGTAAAGATGTGCGAGTCGACGTTGCCGCCGGATGTCACGGCGATGACGCTGTCGCTTTCGAGCGCGTCGCCATGGAAGAGCGCGGCAGCGAGAGCGACCGCGCCGCCGGGTTCGACGACGATCTTCAGCCGCTTGAATGCGAGCGCCATTGCCCTCAGCGCCTCCTCGTCGGTGACGACGATGCCCGCGCCCGCAAGCCGCTGCAGGATCGGGAACGTGATCTTGCCGGGCTCCGGTGTTACGATCGCATCGCAGATCGAACCTGTCATTGCCGCGTTGCGCACGATCTTGCCGACGGCCAGCGAACGCGTGGTATCGTCAAAGTCTTTCGGTTCGCAGGGCCGCACGGTGAAGCCCGGGGCACTTGCTTCGAGCGCCAGCGCGATGCCGGAACTCAGCCCGCCGCCGCCGCAGGGAACGAGGACCTCGGCCGACTTCACGCCTTCTTCCTCCGCCTGTTCGGCAATCTCAAGCCCGGTCGTGCCCTGACCGGCGATCACCAGCGGTTCATCGAAAGGCCTGATCAGGGTCAGTCCGCGCTCGGCCGAAAGCCTGGCGCCGATCGCATCGCGATCCTCTTTTGCACGGTCGTAGAGCACCACCTCGGCACCCAGTGCACGGGTGTTGTCGATCTTAAGAACCGGCGCATCGGATGGCATGATGATGACCGAGGGCACGCCATGCAGCTTCGCGGCAAGTGCGACGCCCTGTGCGTGGTTGCCGGATGAAAAGGCAATGACGCCTTTCTCGCGAACCGCAGGATCGAGACCGGAGACGGCTGACCAGCCGCCGCGGAACTTGAACGACCCTGTATGCTGCAGACATTCCGCCTTCACGAAGACACGCCGTCCGGCAATCTCGTCAAGGAATGGAGAGGAGAGAAGCGGGGTGCGCCGTGCGTGACCCCGGAGACGGGCGCGAGCGGCGACGATCATTTCAATGCTGGCCATTATGAGCTCTTTCGGCTGATGCTTCGCACATGCATAGGATGCCTGCGACAACTTGTGAACGCAGATTTTGTCACGGTGACACAAATGCCGGCGCCTTTGCGGGAGCAGGGACTTCCGAACCGAGGCCACGCCGCCGGAACTCGGTCGGGCTTGTGCCAGTCACGCGCAGGAACTCGCGATTGAAGTTCGACTTGCTGATAAAGCCGGAATCGAACATCACACGCGTGACCGGTTCATCCGTCTTGATAAGTAGATCGCATGCCGAGCGGATGCGGAACTCGTTGACATATTGCGACACGCTCATGCCATGGATGCGGTTGACGGCGATAGAAACGCGACGGGCGGGCAGGCTCATCTTTCGCGCGATGCGGCTGAGATTGAGTTCGGCATCGCGATAGATCTCGCGGGATTGCATCAGCGCATCGAGGGAGGCTGCGACCGCGCCATCTTCTTCCGTCGGCATCAGCGGAACGGCGGGCGTCTCAAGGCTCTGCTCGTCAACCGGTTGGCCACCGCTCGCAATGGACGCAGCGCCTCCAAGAATGAGAAGCGCGATGACATTGCCGAGAGCGACGATGGCGCCGGCATGAGTGCCGCCGCTGCGGTCGAAATCCAGGCTGATCACAATGTCGCTGAACCCAGACACAATCAGCGCTGCGGCGGTGATGAGAAGCGAACGGTAGGAAAGCAGCGCGCCATCCAGCCGCGAGGCGATCAGTTCATCAGGGCCATGGCGCGCGAGCCAGAGCAGGGCGGCTCCATAACCAAGAAAGATGAGGATCAGAACAAGTCCCATCGGCTCACGCCAGAGCACCAGCAGGCTGGCGACCAGCATCGCCGGAAGCGCATGCGGCCACATCCGCGCAAGTGACGGCGGTCCTTCCAAAGTCAAGCTCCGGAAGCTGACCCAGGCAAGCGCTGCGATTATCGCCGCCAGAATGGCTTGTGCCGGGATGATCGCGGGAACGTCGTAGCCCCAGCGAACTCCGATCAGCACGGATTGCAGCGCATAGATGCCGATGAGAAGGAGGAAAGGGCGCTTCTCGGGGGCGCTCCAGCGCTCCTGCCGCAGCATGCGGGCGAGCACGATGAAGAGCAGCAGGGCGACCACGAAGGGAAGCGGGACGAAGATCATGAGGCGGCATCCGGATGCGACGGTTCGATATCAGCAAGAGAATGGCCTCGATCGCAATTGCGGGCGACCCGGATCACGATTGAGGTCTCAATAAAGGAGGCGGGGCATCACCTTGGTCAGGCCGGTCGCTTCGACGGCGCCATCAAGGAGAAAGCCGATGCCAATATTCCTGTCCATTCCTCTGTTTTTCATGACGTTGATATCCAGTTTCGCCGACGTCAAGCCGATCGGCGAGGCGTTCGATATTTCCAGCATCCGTACGATCGTCATCAGGGGCGATGCAAGCTCAATCAAGATCACCACAAGGCCGGACGAGCCCTATCGTGCAACAACCAGCGGCCGCCGCCGCGGCTGGTTCTCATCCTGGTATTCGAGCTGGTTCTTCAACGTCTGCAAGGACGAGAGCAGCGTGCAGATCGACGGAGCGACGCTGACGATCGATATGGCGATGTCGGCCTGGAGCGACATTGCCGATTGCGCGCCGGAACTCTCAGCGAATATCCCGCCCGGCAGTGCTGTGCGTATCGAGCAGCAAGCCTTCATGGCAAGGCTGAACGGCGATTTCGCAAGCCTTGGCACATCGGGACAGGCGGCGGACATCACACTCGACGGCCATGCTTCCAGCGTCGATATCTCCGGCGCGGCGGTGCGGGCGAACCTGACTTACAATGCCGTCAGACGCGACGAGACGATCGAGATCGCCGCTCAGTCGCTCGATGCCTATCTCGGCTTCGGCAAGGACGTGCCGGTCGATTATACCGTGTCCGCCAAGGCATCCTACATCGACAGCCTCGTCCCCAGCGTCCCGGGCGCGCGTCCCCTGGTGAACATCAGGGGTGACTATGTACGCGCCCGCATCCGCTGATGGCGGACGGCTCAATAGCCGCTTGCCGAACCCTCGGTCGCGCGGCTGTCCATCGCACCGTAGTAGCGGGCGCCGCCGCCCTTCTCGATATCGGCAAGGCTCTTGCCGCCGACAAGGATGCCGGCTGCCTGGCCCCATTGCGGCGGGCCGCTCCCATCGTCGAAGCTGTAGCCCATGGCGGCAAGCGTCTTTATCGTATCCGGCGACAGGGTATAGGGTTCGAGATAGATCTTGTCCGGTTGCCATTGATGGTGGATGCGCGGTGCGTTGACAGCCTGGCTGATGTCCATGCCGAAATCGATGACGTTCAGGATCGCTTCCAGCGTGATGGTGATGATGCGCGAGCCGCCCGGGCTGCCGATCACCATGAACGGTTTGCCGTCCTTGGAGATGATCGTCGGGCTCATGGAGGAGAGCGGCGTCTTCTTCGGCACGATGGCGTTAGCCTCGCCCTGAACGAGGCCGTAGAGGTTCGGCACGCCGGGCTTGGAGGTGAAGTCGTCCATCTCGTTGTTCAGCAGGATGCCGGTACCCGGCGCGACAACACCGGCGCCGAAGGAGCCGTTCAGCGTATAGGTGACGGCGACCGCGTTGCCGTCGTTGTCGATAATGGAATAATGCGTCGTCTCGACGCTTTCCTTGGCGCCTAGCGGCTTAAGATCCGCAGATTTGCCAGCCTCGTAGCGATCGATCTTGTCGCGGATTTCCTTGGCATAGGCTTTGTCCAGAAGCTTCGAAACCGGATTGTCGACGAAATCCGGGTCGCCGAGCGCTGCGTTGCGATCGACATAGGCATAGCGCATGGCCTCGACCATGGCATGGACCGTCTCGGCCGAACCGTATCCCAGATAGGAGAGTGGGTAACCCTCGAGCACGTTGAGGATCTCGCAGATGATGACGCCGCCGGAGGACGGCGGCGGCGACGAAACGATGTCGTATCCGCGGTAATTGCACTCGATCGGCTTCAGTTCACGCACACTATAATGGTCGAAATCTTCTTTCGCGAGAATGCCGCCTTTCGCCTGGCTTGCCTTGACGATCGCCTCGGCAGGTGCCGCCTTGTAGAAGGCATCCGCGCCCTTTTCGGAAATGCTGGCAAGCACGGCGGCAAGCTCCGGCTGCACGAGCTTTTCGCCCGCGGAATAAGGTTTGCCGTCCGGCTTCAGGAAGATCTTTGCGGTGGCTTCATCTTTTGCGAGCCGCTTGGCGCTTGAGGCGAAAGTGTCAGCGTCGCCCTGTTCCAGTGTAAAGCCCTCCCTGGCGAAGCGGATCGCTGGCGCCATCAAATCGGCGCGGGGTTTCGTGCCGTATCTTTCGAGCGCGGTCTCAAAGCCCATGACAGAGCCCGGTACGCCGACGGCGAGGTAGCCGTCCAGGCTGGCACGGGGAACGACGTCGCCCTTGGCATCCAGATACATGGTTTTGGTGGCGGCAAGCGGCGCGCGTTCGCGGAAATCGAGGAAGGTCGTCTTGCCGTCCTTCAGGCGGATCGTCATGAAGCCACCACCGCCGATATTACCCGCCGTCGGATAGACGACAGCTAGCGCGTAACCGACTGCGACGGCTGCATCCACCGCATTGCCGCCAGCCTTCAAGACTTCGACGCCGACATCAGTTGCAAGATGTTGTGCTGTGACGACCATGCCGTGCTCGGCTTCTACGGGTGCCGGCGAGGCCGCGTATGCAGGTGCGAGCGGCAAAAAGGTAAAGGTAAAAGCAGTGAAAAGCGAAATCGTCCTGACGCGCAGGTAATCCATGATGTCCCCTCCAATAGATAAACTGTGAGAGGGATATGGTCCTGTTTTCGCGGCGCGCAAGGCCGCTCAGACGGCAATTGCCGTGCCGGCCGACAGCCGTTGCTCGGCAATGCGTGCAGCGGCCTGCAGGTCGCGTGGCTTGCCTGCAATCTTTTCGAGCGCGGCGATGGCGACATCGGTTGCGAGATAGTCCGGCTTGTGGCCGACGCCGCTGATCTTCACCAGCTCGGAGCCGGCAATGTCGCGGGCGAGCCCCTGAGAGTGCAGATGCTCCCAGACAATGCCATCGCGGTCGCCGGTGATGATGACCGTCGGTGCGGTGATGCGGCGATAGTGGGGCGATTGAGCTTTCAGATACTGGAGCAGTTTGGTGAAATCGGCCGCGTTGGCATGGAAGGTTCTGGGACGCAGCGCCAGAGAGGGGCCGGTCTTCGCGATGTAATCAGCAGGGCGCAGGTTTGGCCGAAAGACGTTCAGTGTCGCTTGCTCCAGCCGCCACAACCCAAGCGGCACGACGATGGCGTGATTGAAGAGCCAGCCAATCGCCGGCAAGGTCGCGACATGATAGTACCAGTCGATGCCCCCGGGCCATGGATGCGTGGCTGGGGCAAGGAAAAGGAGACCGGCAGACTTTTCCGGATGGCGGACGCCGAAGGCTGCGGCGATTGCGCCGCCGAAGGAGTGCCCGACAATGATCGCCTTTTCGATCCCACGTCTTTCCATGAGCTTTGCGATCGCATCAGCCTGCCCTGAGGGAAAGGCGTTCTCCGGTCCACCGCGTTCCGAATAGCCGTGCCCGGGACGATCAACGAAAAGCATTTCGGCGCGGCCTTCAAGCGGAACCAG
>NZ_JBNDHT010000023.1:0-62282 GCF_056755115.1 Rhizobium sp. SVR5-2C
GCTCATCATGCTGACAGTTCTGGCCGCGGCCGCTCTGTTCGTTCTGGGCGTGCTCGACAGCCTGCGCAGTGCGGTAATGGTCAGGATGAGCTGCTGGCTGAACGACAGGCTGGGGCCAGTACTGATCTCGAGTGGCGTTCGGGCCCGGCTGGTCGGCGACAGTGCCGGCGCACAGCCTCTGCGCGACCTTGCCCAGGTGCAGTCCTTCCTGTCCTCGCAAGGCTTGACCGCGCTTTTCGATGCGCCGTGGACGCCCGTCTGCCTCGCCCTGATTTGGCTGCTTCATCCGGCACTGGGAATCTTTGCAACCGGCGCAGCACTGCTTCTGGCGCTGCTCGGACTGCTCAATGAACTGATGACCCGGCAAGGGTCTCATACCGCCAGCACGACCCAGATCGCGGCGTTCCAGCAGGCCGATTCGATGATCCGCAACGCCGAAGTGGTGCGCGCAATGGGAATGCTTCCCGGATTGCTCGAACGCTGGCGCAGGAGCAATGATTCCTCGCTCGAGGCAACCCGCTCCTCGGCGGAACGCGGCGCCACCATACTCGGGATCACCAAATTCCTGCGCTTCTTCGTCCAATCAGCCACACTCGGGCTGGGCGCCTATCTCGTCCTGCAGGGGGAAGTGTCCGGCGGTACCATGATCGCGTCGTCAATTCTGCTTGGCCGGGCGCTCGCGCCGGTGGAGCTCGCGATGGGAAGCTGGCGGAGCTTTCTTGCGGCGCGGATCGCCTATGACCGCCTGAAGTCGCGCCTGCAGGCCATCCCCGCCGAGCCACAAAGGACGCGTTTGCCCGAACCGCTCGGGAACATTTCGCTGAAGAATGTCTCCTACTCCGCGCCCGGGGCCAAGGCGCAAGTGCTGGACAATGTCAGCTTCCGCGTAACGCCGGGCGAAGCGCTGGCAGTGATCGGGCCATCGGCCAGCGGCAAGAGCACGCTGTGCCGTCTGATTGCCGGGATAGCCGCACCGTCGGGAGGAGAAATCAGGCTCGACGGATCCGAGCTCCACCACTGGAACCCGGAACAGCTGGGCCGCTATGTCGGCTATCTGCCGCAGGACGTGGAGCTGTTCTCCGGCTCCATTCGCGACAACATCTCACGCATGGCGAGGGCGGACGACGACGAAGTCGTTCAGGCAGCGATGCTGGCGCATGCCCATGAGATGATCCAGCGGCTGCCGCAAGGTTACGAGACGCCGATCGGTGATGCAGGCGCGCGGCTCTCGGGCGGGCAGCGGCAGCGCATCGGCCTTGCGCGTGCCGTCTTCGGGAATCCGAAGATCATCATCCTGGACGAACCCAATGCGAACCTCGACCAGTCCGGCGAGACGGCGCTTGCTGCAGCGGTGAGGGCTCTAAAGGAGCGTGGCGCCGCCCTCATGATCGTCGGCCACCGCCCATCGACCCTGGCTCAGGCCGACAAGATATTGTTTTTGCGCGATGGGCGGGTCGAAGTCTTCGGCACGCGCGAGGATGTTCTCGGCAAGCTTCGGCTGGCAGGCGGCGAATCAAAGCGCCGGGAGTTGCAGCTGCGCGATAGCTCGGCAGCTCCGCCACGGGCGATGGAAATAGGCGAGTGACCCCGCATGGACCGGCACGATCGCGGCGCTCTCAATAACCTCGGATCGAAGGACTACCCCGTGACAAACAGTAGATCGAATGTCGTTGCGCTTCCGGGAAGCACGATGCTGCGTCAAGAGGCTCTGCCGGAACTCACCACGGTACGCGAAGCGATCAAGGGCCCCGTTCGGCTTGGTTTTGCCGTGATTGTTGTATTCGTCCTTGGCGGTCTTGCCTGGTCCCTGCTTGTCCCGATTGCGGCTGGAGCGGTTGCGCCGGGCATTATCAGCCCGGACGGCAGCCGGCGGACGGTACAGCACCTGGAAGGCGGTATTATCCACGCGCTGAAAGTCAGGGATGGGGATCTTGTGCGAGCGGGAGATCCGCTTCTGATGCTCGAAAGCACTCAGGCGGCCGCGGCGAACGAACAGCTTCTGGAGCAGTCAAGAACCCTTGCAGCAACGCGGGTGCGTTTGCTGGCCGAACAGGTGGGCAGCGACGCGCTTCACTTTCCGGACGAAATGCTGGCCCGAGACGATGCCGGGCTGCGCGAGGTCATTCAGGGGCAGATCTCGATCTTTGAGATGCGCCGGGCATCGCTTGCGGCCCAGCTGCAGGTTCTCGACGACCGCGAGAAACAGTTCCAGGAGCAGATTAGCGCCCTGGAAGCACAAGTGCAGGGTGCCGACCGACAACTCGAACTCATCGCGGAGGATCTTGCGGCGAAGGAGAAGCTCCTTGGCCGGGCTCTTGTCACCAAGCCGGAAATACTGACGCTTCGTCGCTTCGAAGCCGCCCTTCAGGGCGACCGCGGCGAGTATCTCGGCGAGATAGCCGAGACGCAGCAGAAAATCGGCGAGATCGCGACCCAACGCATCTCCCTCCGCGCCACCCGGGCGGAGGAGGTCTCGACGGAACTTGAAAAAGTTCGCGCGGAGATGGCCGGCGTATCGGAACGCCTGAGCGCAAGCCAGGATATCCTCGATCGAACTACCGTGACCGCTCCGGTCAGCGGCAAGGTCGTCAACCTGCATTTCAAGTCGATCGGCGGCGTCATTCTCCGCGGCGAGCCAATCCTCGATATCGTCCCCACGGAAGAGCGGCTGCTCATCGATGCGCGGATAGCTCCTGGCGATATCGACGTCGTAACGGTGGGGCTCACAGCGACTGTTCACCTCACCGCATTTTCCAGCAGGGGCCTGCCGCGTGTGCAAGGCGTGGTCCGAAGCATTTCCGCCGATCGCATCGTCGACGAGAAGACAGGCCAAGCCTACTATCTCGCACGCGTCGAGGTCCCGCGCGAAGAACTCGCCGCGCTCGACAAGGGCATGGTCCTCGTTCCGGGGATGCCGGCGGAGGTCTTGATCGTGACCGCCGAGCAAACCGCCTTCGACTATATGGTTGAACCTTTCCGCGCAGCCTTTCGCAGAGGCTTCCGGGAAAGCTGAGGATGCCGGTCGGGCTGCCATTCCCGCTTCACGTCTTCCGCTTCGCTCCGGCGTGGTTCTGGCGTTTGAAACCGCACAAGCACGCGCAGGATAAAGCGCGGATAAGTGCCGGCGGCATACCGGATGCGCAGTTCGACCCTGGCGGAGCCTCCGTTTGGCTTCTCGGGAGAATTCGAGCTCTGCGCCGAAAGGATGAGCCGCGCGCGCCGCATCGCCGGCTGCAGCACAGACGGCGGGAAGAAGTGTCCGCCGTTCAGGATGAAGGTGAGGGCCTTAAGCGCGAGTTCCGGAGCGATACTGGTCGGCACGAAGCCTCTTACTCCGGCCTCGAATGCTTTGGCCATCTCGCCCGGATCGTCGAGATCGGAAATGACCACGACCGGCACTTTCACAGCTCGTTCGACAAGTTGCCGGAGTGAGATATCCAGACCCGCGCGGAAGACCGACGTGTTACCGATGTTCACGAGGATCATGGCCCGGTCGCCCGGCGGGTCCGCTAGGCACTCGACGCCGGAGATCTGTCCCAGCTCGATGCTGGCGCCGCAGCCGTCAGCCCAAGGCGTAAGCAGGGACGCGACAGCGGCGCGACGCAGACGCAGGTCGTCTATCAGCAGGATGACCGACTGCAGGGCAAGTTCGTTTGTTTTTTGCATCGACGCTCCCATGTCATCCACCGCGGAGCCGCGCTGATGCGCGGCAGGGCGTTGACGAAGCAATATTACGACAGCGCCGGAGAATTGTTTAGATCACCTTGTGGAACGGAAACGGCATTCACCTTTGTATAACAGCGGTTTACCGTTAGGAGGTGTCCCATATTTATAGAGAAGTCGTTCGGCTTTTGTTTCGTCGGTAGCAATAACGATGTAGTACGCAATAATCATCCGTTCGCCGTTTGCACGCTGGAAAGAAAAGCGGCTGGCAGTACCATCGAGAGAGCTCAATGAGTGCGCGGCCACTATCGCTGCAAGCGGCGGTTCGGGCTGGAACGGGACAAGTAGGACAAGCGGTGGCTGCTGTGGCAACGTCGAAGATTGATTTCTCCGCAGCGACGGAGTGGGCGGGACCGCTTATCGCTTATGCGGATCCTTATATTTCATTCGTGCTTGCCGCGATGATAGCCCTGCCACTGCTGATTGCCCTGTACTCGGGCCATGCTGCCAGTGTGATGGAAGCATTCGTCTTCGGCCTGCTGGGTTTGTTCGCGGCGGGCGAGGGGGAGCCTGTTTTCGTCCTGCTTTTCTTTGCAATGGCGGCTCGCGCGGCAGTCAACGGTTTCCGCCGGCGAAAGGACGAGCACTTCCAGGTGGAGATCAAGGAGGACATCGGTGACCTTCGCAGAAGGGTCGATGACTTTCTTGACGCGCTCGACCGCCGCACAAAGGACCTCGATCTGGCCATCGCGGACGCGACGCCCAATCGTGACCCGAGTGAGGCCGACGGGGTGGAGGAGCACGGCGGTACGCCGACGCGGCTGCATAACGGTCCTGCAGATTCGCCGGTCTGACTTCGTTGTCGAGATGATGAGGGCTCGCCGCGGCAGGCGACTTGCGCATGTGAACTCGCTTCCGGCTCTGACGCTATGGGTCCTCTTTCCGTTGGTCGGCCGCTTCTGCTTCCTCAGATGAGCTCTTGTCCTTGTCACCGACGGGAGCATCTGACTTGCGCAGATGAACGCGCACGCTCCGCAGCAGGACGAACCATGCCAATGCGATCAGGCAAACCCCAATTATTGACCAGGGCAGCACCCAGAAATCCACGACGCTCTCCCCTTTGCGACGCGGCCGCACCAAAATTGGAATGGAAAGAATGCGCTGAATCGCGCCGCTCATACAGCGCTCAATGGGAGATGCGTCTGATGAGGTAGATTGGATCCAAGTATTAATCAGTAATAAGCATATGCATCCGCCATGACCGCGCTGACACGCCGGTTCGTAGAACCGCATTGGAAAGACTATGTTTTCTTCTGGTAGGATTAGTGTGTATTATTAGCGCCTACTAACGTGGGTCCTGACGAACAGCGCAATGACAAACCGTAAGCAGAGACGTCTACCTTGATTTAATGACATTACCGGGTGGTTCAAATCAGCATGTTCAAGAAGATCATGATAGCGCTCGGAATTACTGTCGCCGGCTTTACACTCGGCGGTCTTCTTGTGCGCATCGCTTCTTGGCCGCCTGTGCCCAGAAGGGTTCAGGCCCGAATGCCCGGCTTGCAGTCGCGATTGGCGGATTGTCTCGGCGCGTTCGCCACATCGGCAGCACGGATGGCCTATTTTGCGCGCTCTTCGTGGAAGCGGCACAACCAGACAAAAGCGGCCCTCACTCGCGCATTTCCAAATGAGCACTTCGTCAGCCGCGTCTATGCCAGCGAGGATGGCCGGTACGGGTATCTACCCCTACGTGCCGGGGATGACATCTGGGACGAAAGGCACAAGGATCTCCATCAGGAAACGCGTTTGACGGCCCCCAGGCTCGGCGGGCAGGCCGGGCTCTACGACTTCGTTTTTGTCGAAAGAACCAACGGAAAGGGCTTCTCAGTCCTCCCGGCGACCTCAACGGAATGTTCCGCAGATATCAAGGTCATCTTCAAATACAGCGCGATGCGACGGTTGCTGATCTCTATTCTGGTCACGGTGCACCGCGTGTTTTCAGAAATCACAATCCCCGGGGTTGGACCCGCGCTAATCTCGTTTTGCGTGTCTTCGGTCAGCGCGATCCGGTTTGACCAGGAAGAACGATGGAAGGATTACTGTTCAACGGCGCTCTGGCCTTACGTGGCGATGCAAACGCCAGAATTGCCTGCGCCTCCATCGGGACTTTTTATCGGAGCTCTTGAAATAACTGCCGAACGCTCGAAGAGCGCTCCGCCAATCACGTTTCGAGAAGAGATCGCATACGGCCCGAAAGAAGCGGGGACGGCCATTCTCCAGACGATGCATCTCTTTCCGTTCGGAAGCCTGAAACAAGCGACGCTTGAGGAACCCAGGTTCATCGACGACTAGGGCTGAGGAGGGCGGTGCGCCGTTAGAGCCGCATAAGTCTTACGATCAGTTCGGGCCAGCTCCCGATGACCACTAGGCTCCAGCCAACTCCTTGTGAGATGTTTGATGCCACCGGAGTGGCATCAAACGAAACGGTATCTCGGCTCACTTCTTGGTCACCCAGGCGCCTGCATCGCCGTAGCGTTTGCCGGCGAATTTCTCCGGTGCCAGCATGTCGCCGAGCACCTCGAGCTCTTCAGGTGAAAGCGCGATATTCGCAGCGGCAATGTTCTGCTCCAGATGCGCGATCTTGCGTGCACCGGGAATCGGCACGATGAAATCTCCCTGGTTGATGACCCAGGCGAGTGCGAGTTGCGCAGCCGATATGCCCTTCTCGGTCGCCATCTCCTCCAGCAGCTTCACAAGCGAAGCGTTGGCGGCCATGTTGTCTGCGCTGAAGCGGGGAAGATTTCGCCGGAAGTCGTCGGCGCCGAAATCATCCGGCTTCTGAAGTTTGCCCGTCAGGAAGCCACGACCGAGCGGACTGAATGGCACGAAGCCAATGCCGAGCTCACGGCAGGTGTCGAGTATTTCGCCTTCCGGATCTCGGGTCCAGAGCGAGTACTCGCTTTGGAGAGCCGAAATCGGGTGGACAGCGTGCGCCCGGCGGATCATCTCGGCTCCCGCCTCGGAAAGGCCAAGGGCGTGCACCTTGCCTTCCTTCACGAGGTCCGCCATGGCGCCGACGGTGTCTTCGATCGGCACCTGCGGATCGACGCGGTGCTGGTAGAAAAGGTCAATCACCTCGACCCCGAGCCGCTTCAGCGACGCCTCGGCCACTTCGCGGACGTGTTCCGGCCGGCTGTCGACGCCGGACATGGCATTCACGCCCTCCTTGCTCGCGTCGATCCGGAAGCCGAACTTCGTGGCGATCACGACTTTGTCCCGATAGGGCTTCAACGCCTTGCCGACCAGGATTTCGTTTTCGAAGGGGCCATAGACCTCAGCCGTGTCGAAGAAGGTGACACCGCATTCGACGGCCCGGTGCAGTGTTCGAACGGACTCCTTCTCGTCCTGCCCACCGTAGGCGTGGCTCATGCCCATGCAGCCGAGCCCGACTGCCGAAACGGTGAGATGAGGGCCGAGTTTACGTGTCTTCATCGCAGTGCTGGCATTGCGGCCGCTTTCGTTACCTTCAGCGAGCGTTGGCCCGCCGTGCTCCAACCGGCTTTCGTCGGCGTTCTGGTGGTGCTGCGTCATAGTCCTTCATCCTTGTCGTTGTGCCGGCATAGCCGGCGATCTTGTTGTCGAGGACGAGAAGGCAATCCGACAATTCGGCAAGGCGGGCCCGCACGCGTTCGCGATGCTGTTCCAGCAGTATCCGTCGCTCCGCGTCCGTGCCGACGCCGCGCTCCCGCAAGGCTGCATAGCGCAACATCTCCCGGATCGGCATCCCGGTCTCCTTCAGGCGCCCGAGAAATTCGATCCAGTTCAGGATTGACGCATCGTAGTCACGCAGCCCCGATTGGTCCCTGTCCGCAAAAGGAAGCAGCCCGATCCGCTCATAGTAGCGGATGGTATGGGCCGTTAACCCCGAGCGTTTCGCCAGTTCACCAATCTTCATGGATGTCTTCTTTCGCCACGACGCTTCCAAGGCTAGGGGTTAGAGCGCACTCTAAGTCAAGGGGCAAAATGGTATTGCTGTTCTTCTGGCAGAAGCGACGGCTGTATGCGCGGCATCGGGCCGGATCGCGAGCCTTGTTCCATTCGGCACTAAGGTCGGGAGGCGAAGCGGTATCCGCGCTCAAAGCAAGTTTCGCGGATCTCATGCGGCCAATGGCGTTGATTGGAGCCTCCCAATGCCGGTCCTCGACCCTGCAAACGAATTCGCACGTTCTCTCGCCAAAGTGCTGGTGGACGAAGGGCATGACGCATCTGCTGATCTGGCGGCACACAAGGTTCATGCGGCGGAAACCTTCGCGACGAAGGCAGGGATGCAGGAGCAAACCGCCCGACTGCTTCGCGCCACTGGAGGCGTGGGCAACCGCATTGACGGGCTAATTAAACGGCTCGATCGCTTTTACGAGAACCAGCCGCGCCGCACGCGCTCTTAACTAACTACCGCCCCATCAGCTAGCTGCCCGAGGTGCGCTTTTTGCTCCGGTATTTAAACGGGTTTCTAGCCGCTTCTTCTCTTGCGAGGGCTACTAAATCGAAAATTTGAGCCCTGCTTAAATGCGGATATGCTGTTCTAACTTGCCTTACGAGATCCCTAAACTCTCGCTCTGACATTTTTGCACTGGGGTCAAACAGCTTGTCTTTGAGATAGTTGGAAACTGGTTTGCATAAATAGAGGCCCGCAACGGTACCCACGGCCCCAAGGGCTACTACGCCTAGGGGATTCATAGATTTGCGACCAACTTGCAACCCGACACTGGCTGCGCCGGCGACGCAAAGCGCGTAAGCCATGTGACTCCTGAAGTTTTCAGGAAAGAAGTCGAAATCATCAAGCGACATTCATCCTAGCTCCCTGAAAACGGAGGAAGAATGAGTAGGCCATGTTCGCGGTGCAGCATCAACTCGTCAATTAGAGCTAACGTGCCACCGCCCCATCATCGTGGAGAGGCGGCAGTGAGGGTGTCGAACAGCGCCGCTACACTGCCGATGCCTTGAAGCGCATCGCCCCTGTCATCACGGCGCGATAACGCAATTCGATTCATCGAAGCGGGGGATCCTTCAACCGCGCCCTATCGATAGCAAACGCGGGTCGACCTCGTGACCCATCTATCCTGACGTTCGCTATAATATCGCTCCTTCTTCGTGTGGCAGGAGGCATTCTGCGGCCGGTAACGGTCGCGATAATAACGGTGATGGTAACGCGGGTAGCTGTGATAGCCGGGACCGACATAGACCCCGCTCGGTCCAACCCGGAAAACGGTATCGGCAAGCGTTGGAGCTGCGGTACCCGTCAATCCAGTAAGCGCGACAATGGCTGCGATTAAGAGCTTTCTCATGTTCATCTCCATCCAAGTATCCGATTTGTCAAACACGTGCTGTCGCGGTGACAATCAGAAGCTTTCACTGTTTTTTCCTCACGTTGTAGTTGGAGGATCAACGAGGGAGATGAGAAACGGTTCCGTGCTTGGACTTCAGTCCGAAGGCGGCGGGACGAACGTCTCGCAGCGATAGTAGTTATTGCGGCAGCGCGCGGGAACGTGGAACGAAGTGGGATTTGCAAATGTTAGGCTGAAGCGAGCACTCAATTCGGGCCGGCTGATGAGAATATTGTTGATGCTGATAATCGCGGCGATGATAGCCTCCGTCCTGGATATCCTCGTCGTGCAACCATTCGATCGAGGGAACGGCAAGAGCGACACGCCTCCGGCGGTAATCCAGCAGCCCGAACCGAAGTAGGCTTTTGCCAGGCGCCATGATACCGAGAAGGGCCTGCCATGGCAGAAACGGACCCTTTGCCGGTTGGACCTAGTCGGGAAGAAGGGACGGCACCACCCACTCGATCCGCTGCTTCAATAGACAACTTTGTTCCTGTGCGGAAGCGCACGGTTGTCCGTTCAGTTGGGCTTGTAAGGAGAGAGCTTCGTACGCACGTGCTCTTACCGCCGGACAACGGTCATGGTACGTTCCTCCGGTTAACAGGGCCAGTCCCTTGGGACAAAAATGAACGCACCTAGCTAGGCGCTTGGTTCGCCATAGGGTTGCGAAGGCCCGATCACCTAGGGAGAAGCCTCATGTTCAGACCCACTGTTGCTGCAATATGTGTCGCATCGGTAGCTGGGACCGGATTCGCCGCTGACAAACCGCATAACGCCAAGGTCACCACGGTTTTCGACCACAAGCTTCCGAACGTTCCCGGGAAGAGCATGCGGGGCGTCCTGGTTGAATACGGTCCCGGTGGATCTAATCCCTCGCACACACATGCCAAGAGCGCCTTCATCTATGCAACGGTGATCGAGGGCCGCATCAAGTGCCAGATCAATGATGGCGAGCTCAAGGTCTACAATACCGGCGAAAACTGGATTGAGTCCCCTGGCGACCACCACCTCGTCAGTGCAAATGCCAGTGAGACGGAAAATGCAAAGATCCTTGCGGTCTTCGTAGTAGATACAGAAGAAACGGAACTAACTATCCCCGACAAATGATGGACTCAGTAAAGAAGGATGATCAGCAAGGCGCAGAGCGGACTTCTGGCGCCTGACATGGACTCTTCAAGCACTCTCTGATGATGTACTGAGGGCATGACAATGGCCCTCGGAGGACTGCAGAGCCTCTTCAGAAAAGCTGCCGCACGTCGCTGGGTAGTCTCAGATCAGTGTCGGGGTCGATCTGTTCGATGATATCGGGGCCGTCGGTCTTCGGTGATCCGACTTTTCTGTCGATCGGCCACATCATCATCAGTTCGGACAGGAACGGCTTCATCAGGTCGTTTGGATCCGGCTCTGGAGAGAGCCAGCGATGATGATCTTCGGGATGCAGAATGACCGGCATGCGGTCGTGGATCGCAGCCATCATCTCGTTCGCCGGGCAGGTGACGATGGCGAACGTGCGGATTTCGATGCCGGCCTGATCTCGGAATGTTTCCCAGACGCCGGCAAGGGCAAAGGGCTTTCCCGACTTCATAGCAATGGCATAGGGCTGCTTGTTCTTGCCCGTTCCGAAAGGCACGGATGGAGGATGGCGAAGGCACCGAGAGTGGGAGCCCTTGGACCTTGGTCCACTACACAGTCACGCTGATTAGCCTAGCTGTTGAGTGGCATCATCTTTTTGAGGACTTTCAGCGCATCGGTATGCGCGTATTGCATTTTCAAATGTTCTAGCAACAACCAGTGATGCGAGGATTGCACTGTCCGCGCGCCTTTTCGATCGCATAGGGCCAATATTTGAGAGTGATTTATAGCATTGCCGAGGCCATATGCCGGCAGTCTTTCGATTTTCATCGAAACAGGGGAGGGAACATGATGAAGCAAATGCTCTTGCTCCGCTGCAGAATTTCGGTCCAAAGTAAAACTTACCGCGTAGCCCATGCACATCTGAGGTTTGGCGAGACTTGAATCGTGATCGTCGCGAGGGAGGAAGCGATAAATTTTCGTCAGCTTACCTATTTCCGTAAAATAGTCGAAGCGGGAAATATTACCGCAGCGGCAGAGATATTGCGCCTTGCGCAACCCGCGCTGGGGGCGCAGATCCGGCGCCTCGAAGAGGAGTTGAATGTGGAGCTCATCGTTCGGCATTCCCGGGGGGTAACGCCGACGGAAGCAGGCAAGGTGCTCTACAAGCATGCCCAGCGCATTCTTGATGATCTCGAGCAGACGACGCGGGAGATGAAGGTCCTGAGCAGGGGAAGGCCGGAGCAACTGCGCATCGGCGTGAACTCCAGCATGATCCTTGTTCTTGGTCCCGATCGGCTGATCGATACGGGGCAGACCATACCCAACGTCGTCGTCAGCGTCCTGGAGGAGCGTACGGCGGTATTGCTCGACGCGCTGACACAGGGACAGGTCGATGTCGGCTTTCTCAACAATATCGATGAACAGACGGATCTGGAGCGAAAGGCCATTCTTGAAGAGGATCTACTGCTCGTCACCGCGCCAAATGCAGGACTGGACGACGATACGATCAGCTTCTCCGAGGCGTTGAAACATGACCTTGTGATCGGCGGCGAGCGCAGTGTTCTTCGCCACATCGTCGAAACTGAGGCCCGCAAGCTCGCCTTGACCCCCCGCATCGCCTACGAAGTCCATTCGCTGACCTCTATGAAGGTGATGATCATGGGCGGCGCCGTCGCATCCGTGATGCCCTATGGTGTCGTTTGCAAGGAGTTGCGGGAGGGGACCCTGGCAGGACGCCGGATTCTGCGTCCAGCATTGACGCGTATTCTTTATGTGGTGCGCCAGCGCCATCACAGCGGTTTGATGGATGATCCGCGGGTCGTGACCTATCTCGACGGGCTTGCCGACGCCTATGTCGATATTGCGGGCGCCTGGGCCCGGCGTATCATGTGAGAGGCCGGGCCGGTTTTCAAAGGCTCAGTATGAGATGTTCACGTTCTTAACCTGCGTATAGCTGAGCAGTTCCTCGGTCGAATGTTCCCGGCCGATGCCGCTGCTCTTGAAGCCGCCGAAGGGGGCTCCCTTAAAACGCTTGTTGCCGTGTCCATTGATCCAGATATAGCCGGATTCCACCGCATCGGCGAACCGCAACGCGTTGGTCAGGTCATTGGTCCAGATATTCGCACAGAGACCGAATTCGCTGTCATTGACCTCGTCGAGCATTGCGTTCGCACTATCCCAGGTGACGACGCTCATGACCGGGCCGAAGATCTCGTCGCGCTCGACGCTCATGCCGTGCCTGACATCGTCAAGCACCGTCGGATCGATGAAGAACCCGGACTCCAGATCCGCGCCCTTGGAGTGCGCTCCGCCGTAAACGACGCCTGCGCCTTCGTTTCGACCCAGATCGACATAGCGCATCACGCGGTTATATTGCTTGCGGGATACGACCGGACCCATCTGGGTCTCGTCGAGTTCCGGCAGGCCCACTTTGATTTTCTCCACGCAGGCAATCACTTCCGAGAGGAATGCATCGTGAATGTCCCGATGCACGAAGACGCGCGAGTTCGAGCCGCATGACTGTCCCTGCGATCGGGTGAAATTCATCCCCGCGACGGCCGCAGCCGCTGCCTTGCCGATATCGACATCCGGAAAGACGATGAGGGGGTTCTTGCCGCCGAGTTCCAGGCTGACAGGTTTGATGCCCGCGGTACTGACGATCGCCCTGCCAACCTCGACGCTCCCCGTAAAGGCCACGCGCCGGACGTCCCTGTGCGCGACAAGAGGGCCGCCGCAATCCGGCCCGTTGCCGACGACGATGTTGACCACGCCGGGTGGCAGATGCTCTTCGACAAGCCGGCCGAGAAAAAGTGCCGAAAGCGGCGTTTGCTCGGCCGGCTTCAGCACGACCGTATTGCCGGCGACCAGTGCCGGGGCGATCTTGCCGACGGCGAATGAAATGGGATGGTTGAAGGGAATGACACGGGCGACAACCCCGAAAGGTGTCGGACGGGTGTAGTTAAGCCCGCCGCCCGGCGTCGGGATGGTTTCGCCCTTGATCTCCATGCCGAGGCCGCAGAAGAAATCGTGCAGCCCGGCACCCTTTTTGGCATCGTCGATCATTGCCGTGAAGGGATTGCCGCTATCGAGCGTATCGAGCATGCCGAATTCACGGGCCCATTTGCGCACGCCGTCGGCAAAGGCCTTCAAATATTTCGCGCGCTCGTCGACATGTAGCCGGCTCCAGGCAGGAAAGGCCTTCTTGGCAGCTGCAACAGCAATGTCGACGTCCTCCGCGCCTGCATCAGGCACCTCGGCGAGAACCTCGTCATAGGAAGGATTGATCGTCCTTGTCCGCTTTCCGGAGCGGCTGTCGACCCATTGGCCCCCGATCATCATCTTCCAGCCACGGGTCTCTTTCTCAGCTATTTCCATGACTTCGCGAGCAAATGGATTGGCCGTCCTCATCTTCAAATCCTTCAAGGTAAATATTCGGTCCTTCCCGGACCGATCTCATGAGATCCGATGTCGTCCGCCGGGTCCTACCTTCGGTACCAGGCCGGCTTGCGCTTCTCGCGAAAGGCGGCGAGTCCCTCGATAGCTTCGGCGGAGCGCTCAAGTCCGGCGGGCGTTGCCCTTTCTATTGGGAAAAGCTTCTCCTGCGAAGGGTTCGCGAATTCCGCCAGGGTTTGCTTGAAATCGGCCAGAGCGCCTGGCGCATTGTGCAGGAACGAGTCCACAAGGGCTTCAAGTTTCGTTTCGACGGCATCCGCCGCAACGACCTGATGGACCAATCCCAAATTCCAGGCCTCGCCGGCTGTCATGCGAACGCCCGAGAGCCCGTAATAGCGCAATGCCCTATTGCCGATGGCGCGTGTGATCAGCGCGGCAAATCGCGGCGAGGGAGCGATTCCGACACGCAACTCGGACATTGCAAAGAAAGAGTCCTCAAGCGCAAGCACGGCATCGCAGCAGGCGACGATCGCCATCCCGCCACCGACGCAGCCGCCATGAACCACCGCAATCAACGGCTTCGGCAGGTTGTCCAGCCGGGCGAGGACCTGATTGAAAGTCACGTCGCCTTCCGAACGATGCTTGCTACCAGATGCATCTGCTCCGGTGCAGAAATGCCGACCATTGCCGCGCAGGCCAATGACGCGAACCTCCGGATCTTCGGCTAGGGCTGCAAAGCAAGCATCCAGCTCCTTTAGCATCGTTGCATCGTAAGCATTGCCCTTGTCGGGGCGATTGAGCGTAACCGTGACGATTTCTGCCTCACGCGCGGTCGTGATCGTCGAGGGGTCCATCATCTTACCTCCTCTTTCAAGACGACGAGCGCGTCGAGTGCAATGATCCCCTTTTGGCCCGGCACAGCGACGACAGGATTCAGATCGATGCTCTCCAGCCGGTCGCCAAGATCGGCAGCAAGTCGCGAAAGGCCGAAAAGTGCATCGACGACGGCATCGTGGTCGCATGGCGCGCTGCCCCGGAAGCCCGCGATCAGTTGGCTCACCTTCGTTCTGGCAACCATTTCCTCGGCCCGTGCCCGGGTAAGGGGGACCGCACCGAAGGCGACGTCCTTATAAAGCTCGAGCAGTATGCCGCCGGTGCCGAACATGATGACCGGGCCGACTTCCGGATCCGATTGCACGCCGAGCGCCACTTCGACGCCCTTTCCGAACTGTTCGGCGACAAGAACTCCCTCGAAGGCGGCATCCGGCCTGGCGGCGGAAAGGCTGGTACGAATTCGTTCGAACGCGCTCTCCACGGAGGCACTATCCCGGATATCGATGACCACGCCGCCGACTTCCGTCTTATGCTGGACATCGGGTGAAACCAGCTTCAGCACGACAGGATAGCCGATTGTATTGGCGGCAGCGGCCGCAGCTTCCGCGGTTGCGGCAAAGGTTTCCCGAGGGCCGCGAATGCCATAGGCGTCGATCAGGGCCTTCGAATCCGCCTCTCCGAGGATACGTCGGCCATCGGTTACGGTTCCAGCCGCCAAGATCGAAGAAAGAGTGTCGGATTGCGGCGTTCTCTCTTCTTCGGGGATCGTTCTGTCTCGCTCCCTGGCGATGTTCCAGCGGCTGACCGCAGCGATCGCCCTCAGGGCGCTGTCGATCTCATGCAGGACTGGAAGATTTGGAAATGTCTGGCGGTAGTCCCTCGTATAATCCGTATACATGTAAGAGGCCATGGAAACGACGGCGACCGGCTTTCCACCGGGAGAGGACGCGATATCGTCGACCAGCCTCAAATTGTCTGCCTTGGCATTTAGCCCTTCGCGGGACGGCAACTCCTCCTGCACGACCAGAAGGTCGAGGTTGGGATCCTCCTTGAGGATCTCAATGCACTTCAGATAGGCCTCGCCGCTGGTCAGTGCCGTGAAGCCGGCATCGAAAGGATTGCCGAGAGAGGTGCCGATCCCGACGATTTCGCTGAGGCGGCTGAGCGTTTCCGGGCTCAGTTTTGGAAAGGAGATGTCGTTGCGCGCCGCGGCTTCGAGCAGTAGCCCCTTGAAGCCGCCGGAAAAGGTGATCGCGCCTACCCTTGGGCCGTCGGGAAGCCTGCCATGGGTCAGCAATTCGACGACCTCGACGATGTCGTCGATCGTATCGACACGGATCACGCCGGTGGCGGAAGCCACGGCGTCGAAACAATCGAGCGAGCCCGCAAGCGATCCGGTATGGGCGAGTGCCGCCGCACGGCTTTCCTCGGATCCGCCGATTTTCAAGAGCACAACCGGCTTTCCGGCCCGGCGGGCGGCCATGCAGGCCTCGCGAAATGCAATGGGGTTCTTGATCGCCTCCACATAGCCGACGATGACGCGCGTATCCTCGTCTTCGGTGAGGTAGCGAATATAATCTGCCGAATTGAGGCCGATTTCGTTGCCGACCGTCAGTGCATAACCTGGCTGGATGCCTCGCCCGAGCAGCGCACGATAGGAAGCCGTAACGATGCCGCCGCTTTGACCGAAGATGGCGACCGGGCCACGTTGAAGTTGGTCGATGCGCGTATCCGTCAAGGTCATTAGCTTATGAGGTGCTGCGAGATTGCCGAGGCAATTAGGTCCTGAAACCGCAAGACCGGATTCCGCGATGGCGGTACGCAAAGCCGAACCGAGTTGAAGACCTTCGCCATCATTACCTTCGCCAAAGCCGCTGGAGAAGATCGTTGCGCTTCGGGCTCCCGCCGCACCCGCTTCTCTGATGACGTCGATGACGGCTGCACCTGGCACGAGGATGACGACATGATCCGGGGGCTCGGGCAGATCCGAAAGGCTTCGGTAGCACGTCTTGCCACCCCAAACGGTCTCGCTGCGAGGGTTGACGGGATAAATCGCGCCATCGAACCCCGTACGGGTCAAGGATCCGAAAACCCGCTTGGACCAACTTCCCGGCTTGTCACTTGCACCGACGATGACGACATTGCGAGGCGAGACCAGCGCTCTGACGCCTTCGGCACCCATTCTTGCCATATGCATTTCTAACACCTTCATTTCTGGTCCGATCATCAAACGGACCGCAATTACTTAGACAGAGCCTTGAGTGATGCCCGCGCGCCGCATGACCGCGTGGAGGATAACGGCGAGCAAAGTCATTGCGACGGTCCACATTAGGCCGAAGGCCGCAAGTTCCGGAACCTGGCCGTTGCTCCACAGATCGAACATTGCGACCGAGATCGTCTGTGAACCCGGGCCTGACAACAGGATCGGCAACGAGAGCGCACGCGTGGACAGGAGGAAGATGAACAACCATCCGGCAAGCATTGCCGGGCCGAGCAGCGGCATCACGATACGATAGAAGCCGCGCAGTGCCGATGCACCCGACATTGCTGCAGCCTCCTCGAGCTCACGGTGAAGCTGCAGCATCCCGGCGTGGCTGTAACGTCCGCCGAAGGGCAGATAATTGATGATGAGTGCCCAAATGATGATCCAGATCGTTCCGTAGATACCGACAGGCAGAGCCAGGAACAACTGCATGACGCCGACACCCAGCACGATACCGGGAATGACCAAGGGTATGTTCCCGAGATGGTCGAGAATGCGTGCGCCGGGAACGTTTCTTACCGACAGCCAGGCGGAAAGCACCGTCAAGCCCATCACGATCGAGGCAGTCACCATCGCGACGATGACCGTATTGATAATGAGGCCGCCGTAATGCGATGTCTCCAGGACGTTGATGTAGTTGACCAGAGAGAAGGACGAGATCGCCGACATCCGAACACCCTGATAGAAAGGAAGCAGCGACACCCACAGGAGCATTGCGAGAGGTAGCATGACGAGCAGCATGAAATTGACAACCAGAACCGCACCCGCAAAGGCACGCCACTTTCCGAGCCGGAAAAGATTGGGCCGAAAATTTTTGCCCGTGACGGTCGCGAAACGTTCGGCATTGCGGGTAAGGCGTCCGTAGAACCAGAGCAGCCCGACGACGATTACGAGAAGGATGATCGACAGGGCGCTGGCCGTGCCGGTGTCCGGCGGGATCTTGCGGTTCATCAACTGGTAGATGTCGGTCGTCAGAACGCGCACATTCGCGGGAACGCCCACCAGCGCCGGCACTTCGAATGCTTCGATCGTGCGGACGATGACGAGCATGAGAAGGGCCACCACCGATGGCATGGAGAGGCGGATCGTGACCCGTCGTACCGTGCGCCAAGCGCTGGCTCCGCACATCCGGGCTGCTTCCTCGAGTTCCGGATTGAAGTTCCTCAGCGTCGCACACAACAGCATGAAGACCAGCGGCGACCAGATCAGCCCTTCGATCCAGATCATGCCGCCGAAGCCATAGACATTGATGAGCACATTGTTCGTCCCGGTCACCGCCTTGAACCACGTATTGAATGGGCCGGAGCGCGCAAGAAGCATGAGCCAGGAGCTCGTATAGAGGACGTAAGGTGTTCCGAGCGCAATGAAAGTAGTGATGTAAGTCAGCGACTTGAACGGAGCATCGGTCCTTTCGACCAGCCAAGCCGCGACCCCGCCAATCAGCAGCGCGACAAATGCGCTGCCGATCGCAAATATGAAGGAGTCGCCGATGCTCGTCAGCAGACCACTTTGGCCGAGCAGTACTGCAAAACGATCGAAAGTGATGCGGACGACGCCATTTTCTTCTGCGGTGAAGGCGCTCTCCAGAAGGAAATAGACGGGCGGCAGAACGAGAACGGCAACGAGCAAGCCCACGATGACAAGGACAATGCTTTTTTCGCTGGGTATAAGCCTGAGCGAATGCCGGCGCTCCTGGGTCAGGGTGCTGTTTTCAGGGACGGTAGTTGCCGAACTTCTGTTCATCAGGCCGGCCTCCTAGCGGAAGAGCTGGTTGTAGATGTCCACCCAGGCCGGCATTTCCTTTTCCAGCTGTTCCGGGGTTTTGACGATCAGTTTGTAACCGCCTTCATGCGGCTGGAGCGTCGGGTCTTTCGGCCGCACGGAATCGACCACCGGAATATAGTCGGCGTCACGATGCAGCTTCTGACCTTCGTCCGACAGCAGGAATTCCACCAGAAGCCGGGCAGCGTTCGGATGCGGCGCATCCTTCGTTACCGCGGCGATCGAAAGCGTGCCAAGCAGCGGGCTCATGCGGATCCAGGAGACAGGCGCTCCCTTGCCGGCGCTGATGACGGCATGATGGCTGAACACATTAAGAGCTAAGGAATATTCGCCGGCGACCACTTGGTCGAGAACCTGGCGTGCCGCAACACCGAGGCCGACAGGCTGTTGTTCGGCAAATTTCTTGAGGAATTCCATACCTTTTTCCTGGCCCCTATCGGCAAGAACGAGGCCGATGAAGCCGGGCGCACCGGAGGCGGTCGGATTGGAATTCCAGGCGATTTTGCCCTTCAATTGCGGGTTCAGCAGATCTTCGTAAGTCTTCGGTTCCGTACCCGGAGGGATGAGTTCCGTGTTGAAGGCCGGTGACATCACATAAAGATTGGTCGCGACCCAATAGCCGTCTTGGTCGATATATTCGGGAGGTAGGGCGCTGGCATTCTTCGGAAGCCAGTGTGCGACGAGGCCCGCATCCTTCAGCGCGCTGATGCCATTGGTCAGCGTGAAGACATCGGCCTCCATGTGGCCGGCTTTCCCTTCGTTCAGGATGCGCAGGACGGTGTCGGTATGGTCCGTCCTGAGATAGTTGACCTTGATCCCATATTTCTTTTCGAAGGCCTCCGAGACCGGGACAACGAACTGATTGATGATCTGCGTGGCGTAAAGATTGACTTGGCCTTCCTTCTTGGCCGCATCAATGAGTGCCTGATCGGGTTCTTCGGCGAAAACCGATGTGACCAACGTGCTGAGAGCAAACCCTGTCGCCAGGGCCAAACCTAGTTTCGTCATCGATTTCCTCCTAAAAGATGACAGGTTGATCCAATGCCGACCAGGCTCCCACCTGGTCATGCTTTTTGCTAACTTGTTAAGTTAGATGCCGGGCCATCAGCTTCCTGAGAGAGCTCCCCGGGACTGAGCTTTCGCCTCCGACTAACGCTGATATTGCGAAAGGCCGGGCTTGAAGCTCTTTTCGTCGAGAAACTGCTTCATCGCCTTCTGCCGACCGCCTTCCGGATCCTTGAATTTCAGTGCGTCGCTCTTGGCGGTGAGATAATCGAAGGCCTGCTCCTTCGTCATGTTGCGAACCATCCGCACGGCCTCCTTCGTATATTGAACCGCGGCCGGGCTCTTTGCCTCAAGCTTGCGGGCAAGCCCCAGAACCTCGTCACGAAGATTTTCAAGCGGAACGGAGCGGTTGACGAATTTCATCGCCGCGGCTTCCTTCCCGGTAAACTGATCGCCGGTGACCGAATAGTAGATCGCATCGCGATAATTCATGACCTGGGTAATGGCCCAAGCGACCAGTCCACCCGGAATGATACCCCAATTGACCTCGGACAGACCAAAGGTCGCATCGTCGGCTGCGATTGCGAAATCGCAGGCGATGACTGGCGTGAAGCCACCGCCAAAGCAGTAGCCGTGAACCATCGCAATCGTCGGCTTCGAGAAATTCGAGAGCCTGTCCCACCGCCAGGTGTGGGCGGCCCGGCGCGCCCGTATCCGAGCCTTCGGATCGTTTTCGGTGCCGCGGAAATAAAGCTTCAGATCCTGCCCTGCACAGAAATTTCCGCCCGCACCGGTAATAATGACAACTTTGGTGTCGTCATCCATTTCGGCCCAATCGAGCGCATCACACATGTCCATATGCAACTGCGGGCTCATCGCATTGCGCTTGTCCGGACGATTGAGGATCACGAAGGTCGTGGCACCGTCCCGCTCGATCTTCACATTTTCAAGAGTAATCGGTTCAGCAGTCAAATCTTCCTCCCGTCGCAGCCGAAGACGGCGCGACCTCTCAACGTCACTTTCCTGAGTCGCAGAATGCAAAGGCCTGAGCCATCGAGGCGCCATCCTCCTGTCAGCCTTTGGCCGATGAGCGCCCGTGCAAAAGATTGAAATCCAATTATCGCGGCTTGCACAACAACAAAAAACCTTTGGATGCTACAAGAAAAACTTTGGTTGATTCAGCGCGATAGCCACTGGATCATGCATGTCAGACGTCTTTTGCGGGTAGCGGGCGGCATCGAGTATGGGGGTGCGTTCTTCATTCGACGCCGTTGGAGGAGATCCCGCCGACGACAACGCCAATGCTGCGGCTTCGTTTCCCGTCGCCATGATCGCCCAAAGCGGTCACGATGACGCACGGGCGATGGTCTGTTGGGAGGAATTGAATGCTTGCTGTGAGAAACTTGGTCACGGCTTACAAGACGGCTGGAAAGCCTGTCATAGCCGCCGACGATGTGACGTTTGAAGTTCCTAGGGGTTCCCTGTTCACGCTCCTCGGTCCGAGCGGCTGCGGAAAGACAACCACCTTGCGCTCCATCGCCGGGTTGGAGAGGCCGGTGTCGGGAGAAATCCGCGCCGTCGACCGCGTCGTGTATTCATCGGCCGGCAATGTTTTCGTCGCGCCCAATCACCGCGGTTTCGGCATGGTCTTCCAATCCTACGCAATCTGGCCGCATATGACTGTTTTCGAGAACGCTGCGTTCCCACTGGAGGAGAAGCGACTTTCGAAAAAAGAGATCCGCGACAAGGTTATGAAACTGCTCGAGACTGTCTCTCTCGACCAATATGCGGACAGAAACGCCACGCGCCTGTCAGGTGGGCAACAGCAGCGGCTTGCGCTTGCGCGTGCCCTTGCGATGGAACCCAGTCTTCTGCTTCTCGACGAACCGTTGTCGAACCTCGACGCAAAACTGCGCGAAAAGATGCGCTTCGAGCTGAAGCAAATGCAGCGGAACCTCAATATCACGACGATCTATGTTACTCATGATCAGGCCGAGGCCCTTTCCCTCTCGCACCAGATCGCGGTCATGAATAGAGGCAAGATCGTTCAGATCGGCTCGCCGCGCGACATCTACGAGCGCCCGGCGACGACCTTCGTCGCCGACTTCATCGGCAATACCAATTTCGTGAGCGGCAACCTGCGTGAGCGGAGAGACGGCCACCTTTTGATCGACACACAAATGGGTGTACTCAGCGTCAAGTCGACGATGGATGTGGCGGTCGGCAATCGCGTATCGCTCGCGATCCGTCCTGAAAACCTGTATCTCTCCGACAAACCCATTGAGGACGGCAGCGAAAATCGCTTCCAAGCAATGGTGGCGGCCAAGAGCTTCCTCGGAGAAACCCTCGAATTGCGGCTCGACATTAACGGTGCTGAGCTTCTGGCGCGTGCCCATCCCTCGCTGCCTTCGCCTGTTGGAAAGCCTCTTCATATCGCGATCGATCCCGGCAAGTGCACGGTGCTTTGCGACCCCGCCTGACAGAGAATATCTCACAACGCATAAAGCAGGACGCAATTCAGTTTGCGCCTGGCGGAAGAATATTGACCTTCCCCATAGGCACCGGAGTTCGCATGAGACGCCTTACCTCGCAGGACTTTCCACAAGAGCTTCTCGATCTCTATGACGGCTATGCGCATGGTGAAATTACAAAATATCAATTTCTCAACCGTGCCAAAAAATATGCGGACGGCGGTTTGACGGCGGCGGCCATTCTGGCTTCCATGAGCCCAAATTATGCGCTTGCACAACAGGTCGAATTCGACGATCTGAATTTACAAGCCGAATATGTGACTTATCCATCCCCGCATGGGCATGGCCAAGTGCGAGGATATCTCGTCATGCCGACCACCGGAAAAGAAAGACTTCCGGCTGTCGTTGTCGCCCACGAGAATCGAGGGCTTAATCCCTATATCGAGGATGTCGCGAGGCGCATCGCCAAAGCGGGATTTATCGCGCTGGCGCCCGACGGCCTGACTTCCGTGGGTGGCTATCCCGGGAGTGATGAAAAAGGCAGGGAGCTTCAGCAGAAAATCGATCCCGATAAACTGAGAAGTGATTTCTTTGCCGCGATCGAATATTTGGCGAAGAGCGAGCACACAACCGGAAAGGTCGCCATAATCGGCTTCTGTTATGGCGGAGCCATAGCAAATGCCGCGGCGGTCGCTTTTCCTCAACTTACTGCCGCCGTTGCCTTCTACGGCCGTCAACCGTCGCTTCCCGACGTCTCGAAGATAAACGCGCCTCTGCAACTACACTATGCAGAACTCGATCAGCGCATCACCGAAGGATGGCCTCCCTATGAGGAGGCGCTCAAAGCCAGCGGCAAGACCTATGAGACCTATGTCTATGCCGGTGTAAACCACGGATTCCATAATGATTCGACGCCACGCTACGATGAAAAGGCGGCTGTTTTGGCTTGGGATCGCACGGTGGCTTGGCTCAAGAAATATCTCTGATACCAATCCCCAACTTATCCTTTATCGATAAATCTCGAAAACCCGTAGCGTCTCGCGATCGACATCCGTCCGAAGGAATTCCGGACGATCATAAAGCATGATCAGGTTTGGGTGCGGCATCGGCCATGCAAATCGAGAGGCTTCGGAAGGAGGTCACCGAAAGGAGATATGCCCTAGAGGTCGTCAAAGAAGCTGCCAGGGCGTGGTCGACCGAATGGGAAACCCTCTGCGGTGGATGCTGGCTTCGCGAACTCGGTCAAGCTCCAAATGTCGGCGCCGTTGCAGAGATCCTGAGTGTTCTCGAACGGTTAGCCGGCGGCTTTTTCGCATCTCCCGCGACAGCGCGATCCGGTCGATCGGGAGTCGGACGCTCGCGGCGGCTATCGCGCTATGGCCTACCGTCCTGTTCCGAAATGGCGTTCGGGTCAAAGCTGATGCTGTCCTACACGCTCGACATGTGGGACTTCAACGAGTCCGTGATCGGCTTTTTCTTGAACTGGGCCTCGATAATCGGACTTCCCGCAGTGCGCGCTCACGCAGCCAACACTTATTTATGAATGGCATCGATAAGGCCATGCGGCAGATGGCACTTAATCATTGCTGTTGAAGGCCCTATGTCAGGAAACAACCTGATTGCATTTCGCCTTAGCTCACCCACGCCACCGACGGGAGCCGACATGTCGAATTACAACCAACTGGAACTTTCTCGCCGAGAGCTTCTTATATCCTCCGCAGCTACGGTCGTGGTCACGGGGACCGCTGCAAGTAGCGCGGCGGCCCAGCCAGCGGAAGACGATATGAAATTCACGACGCCTGTGGCGTTCACCGTTAACGGTGAACGGCGGGAACTGGAAGTCGACAACAGGACGACGCTCCTCGACGCCTTGAGGGAACACCTGCATCTCACCGGGACCAAAAAGGGCTGCGACCACGGCCAATGTGGAGCCTGCACCGTCATAGTCGACGGTCACAGGATCAACTCCTGCCTGACGCTCGCTGTCATGCACGGGGGTGACGAGATCACCACGATCGAAGGTCTCGGGCAGCCCGGTAATCTTCACCCGATGCAGGCGGCCTTCGTCAAGCATGACGGCTTCCAGTGCGGCTACTGCACGCCCGGTCAGATCTGTTCCTCAATTGCTGTTCTCGAAGAGATCAAGGCGAATATTCCGAGCCATGTTACCGCCGACCTGACAGGCCCGGCGAAGCTCACCGCCGCCGAAGTCCGCGAACGCATGAGCGGCAACATCTGTCGCTGCGGGGCCTACTCCAACATCCTGGACGCCATCTCGGAAGTCGGAGGGTTCGAAGTATGAGAGCCTTTACCTACGAACGCGCCACCTCCGTTGAAGGGGCTGCAAAAGCGGCCACGTCCAATCCGGATGCAAAGTTCATCGCCGGGGGCACCAATCTTCTCGACCTGATGAAGCTCGAGATCGAACGGCCGGCCCACCTGATCGACGTGAACGGGCTCGGCCTCGACAGGATCGAACCGACCAAGGAGGGCGGTCTCCGCATCGGTGCCCTGGTCAGAAACACGGCGCTTGCCGCGCACGAGACGGTGCGCCGCGACTACGGCCTCCTATCACGTGCCCTGGTCGCAGGTGCGTCCGGCCAGCTTCGCAACAAGGCGACGACTGCCGGAAACCTATTGCAGCGGACACGCTGTCCGTACTTCTACGACCCGAACCAGCCGTGCAACAAGCGTCAGCCAGGCAGCGGCTGCTCGGCAATCGGCGGCTTCACCCGACAGCACGCGGTGGTAGGAACGAGCGACGCCTGCATCGCCACACATCCGAGTGACATGGCGATCGCCATGCGGACGCTCGACGCAGTGGTAGAGACCATCAAGGCGGACGGGACGACACGCTCGATCCCGATTGCCGATTTTCATCGTCTTCCCGGAGAGACCCCACATATCGAGACCGTTCTCGAAGCTGGCGAGTTCATCACCACTGTCGTCCTTCCACCGCCGATCGGCGGCAAACACATCTACAGGAAGGTAAGAGACCGCGCGTCCTACGCCTTTGCCCTCGTGTCGGTTGGGGCGGTCATCCATCCCGATGGTACGGGCCGTGTCGCTGTCGGCGGCGTCGCCCATAAGCCCTGGCGCGTCGAAGAGGCTGACGGAAAACTTCCGCAAGGCACCAAGGCTGCAGTCGCCGTCCTGATGGCAGACGCCCGTCCGACCGAGCAGAACCGCTTCAAGGTCGACCTCGTCGAGCGTACACTCGGGGCTGTCATCGCGGAGGCAAGGGGGTAATCATGCAGTTCGACAAGCCAGCAACGACCAACCCGATCGACCAGCTCAAGATGGTGGGTAAACCGATCCATCGCATCGACGGCCAACTCAAGACCACTGGCCGGGCGATGTATGCCTACGAATGGCATGACCAGAACACGCCCTATGTCTATGGCTACCCGGTCGGGACTGCCATCGCCAAAGGTAGGGTGAAGTCGATCGATGCGTCCGACGCGAAGAAGTCGACTGGGGTGCTCGCGGTTGTCACGACCCTCGACGTCGGCAACCTGGAGAAGGGCAAGTTCAATACCGCCAAACTGTTCGGCGGCGCCGAGATCCAACACTACCACCAGGCCATCGCCGTCGTTGTCGCGCAGACATTCGAACAGGCCCGCGCAGCCGCGGCGCTGGTCAAGGTGGACTACGAAGAAGAAGCGGGCATTTTCGATCTTCGGGCAGCGATGGCGTCCGCCGCAAAGCCGGACGAATCCACTGAGCCTGACACCGCCGTCGGCGATTTCGAAGCTGCCTTTAAGTCAGCACCCGTTACCCTGAACGAGAGTTACACAACACCGGACCAGTCTCACTCGATGATGGAGCCGCATGCGTCCATAGCCGTCTGGGACGGTGACGAGGTGACAGTCTGGACTTCGAGCCAGATGATCGACTGGTGGCGGACCGATCTGGCGACGACGCTCGGGATCGAGAAGGAGAAGGTCCACCTGATGTCGCCTTTTATCGGCGGAGGCTTCGGCGGCAAGCTCTTCCTACGTGCCGACGCCGTTCTTGCAGCCTTCGGTTCGAAGGCGGTCGGCCGTCCGGTCAAGGTCGCGCTCCCGCGTCCCTTTGTGCCGAACAACACGACCCATCGTCCGGCGACGATCCAGCACATCCGCCTCGGTGCCGAGCGCGACGGCAAGATTACGGCGATCGCTCACGAGAGTTGGTCGGGCGATCTTCCAGGAGGCGGGCCGGAGACGGCGGTCAACCAGACGCGGCTTCTCTACGCGGGCGCCAACCGCATGACAGCCATGCGGCTTGCGACGCTCGATCTTCCGGAAGGAAATGCGATGCGCGCGCCGGGCGAAGCACCAGGGCTGATGGCGCTGGAGATCGCTATCGACGAGATGGCCGAAAAGGTGGGGATGGACCCCATCCAGTTCCGTATCGTCAACGACACGCAGGTGGATCCGGAACATCCGGAGCGTCCATTTTCCCAACGCAACCTTAATGGTTGCCTTACCCTCGGCGCCGAGCGGTTCGGTTGGAGTGAGAGGCCGAAAACGGCATCGCGCAGGGAGGGTAACTGGCTGGTCGGCATGGGCGTTGCGGCTGCCTTCCGCAACAACCTCGTGATTCCGTCGGGCGCTCGTGTGAAGCTCGACCGCGAGGGCGTCGTCACGGTCGAAACCGACATGACGGATATCGGCACTGGCAGCTACACGATCATTGCGCAAACCGCTGCAGAGATGATGGGCGTCGGCATCGACAAGGTTGCCGTGCAGCTCGGCGACTCGCGCTTCCCGGTGTCGGCAGGATCCGGCGGCCAGTTCGGTGCGAACTCTTCGACGTCGGGCGTCTATGCGGCCTGTGTGAAGCTCCGTGAGGCAGTCGCAAGCAAGTTGGGCTTCAACTCCGAGGACGCCGTGTTCGAGAACGGGCAGGTCCGCTCCGGCAATCGGTCCGTTGCGCTCGCCGACGCCGCTGGCGACGAGGGACTCGTCGGCGAGGACACGATGAACTGGGGCGACCTGACGAAGACGCACCAGCAGTCGACCTTCGGAGCCCACTTCGTAGAAGTCCGCGTCGACGGCGCCACGGGCGAGACGCGCATCCGCCGCATGCTGGCCGTCTGTGCAGCCGGGCGCATCCTCAACCCGATCACCGCCCGGAGCCAGGTTATCGGTGCGATGACCATGGGAGCTGGCGGGGCACTGTCGGAGGAGCTTGCCGTCGACACGCGTCGCGGCTTCTTCGTCAATCATGACTTGGCGGGGTACGAGGTGCCTGTGCATGCGGACATCCCCCATCAGGAAGTGATCTTCATGGACGAGGCCGATCCGATGTCGTCGCCGATGAAGGCCAAGGGCGTTGGGGAGCTTGGCCTTTGCGGGGTGTCTGCGGCGATCGCCAACGCGATCTACAACGCGACTGGCATCCGTGTCAGGCACTATCCGATCACGCTCGACAAGCTGATCGGCGAGCTGCCCGACGTGACGTAGTAAAGCAGATCAAATTGCGCCCGCGATGCCCTTACGGATTCGCACTCCTGCTGAAGTACAAGGAAATCGGCGCATGCAGCGATGCGCCGATTTCTTCTCCAGCTCCTTAAATCGTGACCAGAGTGTCTATAAGATCTAAACCTGATACCTCGGCAAGCGGAGGCGCTGCGACCGATATCCGTTTGGCCGGGCGGATACTCATCATCCGCTCCCAGTCGATCTCCCATCCCTTCAACGCCGACAACATTGCCAGTCTCATCGCCTGCCCAACGGCAGGGACGACGGCATTCCCGAGCTGATCGGTGACAGATCCGATGCCGCCGATGAATTCCCACGTGTCAGGGAATCCCTGGCGGATGCGCCTCGCTGCTGCGCGGCCCCGGCGCGGTCGTGAGCCAATTTCCTCCATAGCCGATTCGCTGGGCTACCTTTCCGATAGCGCGTTTAGCGCCACCTTTCGGTGGATTATGGGCGTTTCTCCGACGCAATATCGAGCCGATCACGCAAAGGGCAGCCAATGACTAGCCTTGCTTCTCGGACAACACAGCCCCGTGAACCGCAAGGCCTTGATGCCGATAGCGTAGAGAGAAGAGATCAGCGCTTGAGGCCGGAAGATCAGGGAGAGCCACACGAGCCCGGCTGGGGAATGTGGCGCTGAATGAAGTGCGACCTGCCGATAAAAGCAGCCGAAACTCGCTTGCGTAAATTCTCCAAGGCGACCTATCCCATGGCATGGCGGATAGTTTTCGAAAGGCGCCGCAGGACGTTGGGCCTCGATGAGGCGACAAGCTTCCATGACAGGATGGCTTTCGCCATGTGACGAGGGAGGACGCCGACGGAAAGGAACCAGGCTGCCAGCATCGCACGGCGTCGTCGGGATGCGTTCATTTCCAGGCTGGCAACCGCGCCGGCAGTCGCCAGGGCAAACCTGGAGTCGCCGGCGACAGGGTGTTGCTGCCTGTCGATGCAAAGTGATGCCAAGCGCTCCTCCAAATGGATGGGATCATGGAGGTCGACGTCCGGCCGCACCTCCAGGCCGATCTCGGCTGCCTGATCCGACAGGGCCTCCAGCCGATGAAAGTCATGCTGTACCCGCCAACGTGCGCGTTGGCCGAGTTGTTCTGCAAAGGCAGAATGGTTGGCGCCATGCATGCGATAAGCACCGAGGCAGTCATCGATCGACGTCACGTCTCCATGTAGGGGCGCAACGGTGACCAAATATCCATCGGCCCCTTGCCTGAAATCCTTTTCCGGAATTGGCATGATGGTGTCAAGAACGGACCGTTTGAATGCCAGGCCGCTCGTGACGGTGGTCTGATAGCGGCCTTTTTGCAGCAGCTTCGGCGTGACATCGCCAGAATCGAACGGTACCTCCGGACGCGGAAACACATCCTTTTCATGCATATGCTCATCGACGATGTGCAATCTGAACTGCACCTGGGCCGTATTGTTTTCCCAGGCATCGATTACCTCAGATATCGCATTTGGATAGAGGTAATCATCGGCGTCGAGAAACATCACGATCTTACCGTGGCTCAACGCGAAACCGGTGTTGAACGCTGCGGCATGCCCGCCATTTACTCCCCGCGGACATGTCTTGATTCGCGGCCAATACGAGGCGACGACATTGGCCGTGTCGTCCGTCGAGGCATCATCGATGACAATGACTTCTACATTGTCGTAACTTTGCTCCAACGCGCTGTCGATGCAGCGTCCATAATTGTAGTTCGCAATAACAATGGAAACTGAAACAAGGTCTGGGCGGGAATACATTGCATTGAACCTCGCAATCTGCTTTGGTTCGCGGCGAACCTTCTCATTCAGGTCCTGTGGATAAAATTTGTTCCTGGCAAGCGCGGCCTTTAAGGCGAAAACGCTGCCCTCACGGACATGCTGACCAACCGGTGATGAAGATCATGCTTGATCCGTTTGTACTGCCACGAGCGTCTTCAGCTTTATGGCTTCTGAATGACCGGCCACCCGGAACAGCCACATAGCGATCGCCAATCGTCTCGTCCACTCCGAGCTCGGATACCTGCCATTTAGCGCGTCAGGCGGCGCGCTGCTCCTCCATATGCTCAGCAAGCTTTACGAGCGCACTAGCGTCATCATCACCACCAACCTCAGCTTTAGCGAATGGGCCAGCGTCTTCGGCGACGCCAAAATGACGACGGCTCTCCTCGACCGCCTGACCCCATGGTTGTCATATCTTGGAAACCGGGAACGACAGCTTCCGCTTCAAAGCCAGCTCGGCCACAGCAGCCCAGAAGAGAGGAGAAAACGGCAATCCCTTGACCAAACCCTGATCAGAAAACCATACTCAGAGGTGGCTCACTTCTCGGTGGAAAAACCGGCTCAGGTCCGCACGGAAATCAACACGAAAACCGCCAGATAGAAGCCCGAGGCAACCTGGAACGTGCGATAGAAGTCCATCTGCCGGGATCTCCCTCGCCAGGCCAGGCCCAGGCCACTTCCTATCTGAGCGCACCATGCGTCGCGGCGGGGCACTCCGAATTCTGCCTCTCGCGATAGCATGTGCCATCGCTGGCATTGAGAACCTCTAATTGGAGCGTTAGTAGTAGTCACCAAGAGTGCGCTGAATTCTCGCCGCTCCGAGGGGCAAGTTCGCGAACTCTGTTGAGGATGTCGGACGGCTCTTGGCGGATCGTAAAATCAGGCTCGACGAAGGAGTCTCTGATTATGCCGTCTTGATCGATCACGAAAGTCGCCGGAATTGGCAGCATCCACTCCGTCGATCCGTGACGGTGCCCGAAATCGTAACCCTGCCCCGAGTAGTGCGCCTTGGTTTCCTCAGGGACGCGAAACAAGACACCATAAGATATCGCCACGCCATGGTCGACGTCCGCGAGCATCGTCAGGTCGAGGTTCAACTGCCGTTTCAGTTGCCTCGGCAGATCACGGGTCTCGGGAGACACCACGACGAGGTTCGCCTTCAGACTATCAAATTCGGCCTTGACCGCCTGAAGAGCGCGAAGCTCCGCGTTGCAGAATGGACACCATCCCCCCCGATAGAAGCTAACCACAAGCGGCCCTTCACCACGAAGCTGTTCGGACGAATGAAGTCGTCCATTTGCATCGGGTAGAAGAAAATCTGGCGCCGTGTCGCCAACCTGCAATGCGTGCGAGGCGATGTCTGCCTTGCGGAGCCAATCGACGAGAAAGAGGTAGGATTCCCGGTCGGCGTCACTGAACCCGGCCATGAGCTCGTTACGCACTTGATTGAGGGTCCTGGTTAAGTGGTCAGACATCAATTCGACGGTCATCGGCATACCGGGTATCGTAAGAAATGGGCAATATGTGGACTCATGCGGACATACCGGTCGCTTCGAGGTGGCTGTGACGCTCGGTTTGCAGAGGCGATCCCGTATGAAGAGACCAGTCGCGCAACCGCGCGACCTTTACAAAGGCGTCAAGCGCTGGCGAGTAGCGTCGGCCCTGGACCGCAAGAAGCCGGACCTCTCGCCATACCGGGTCACCCTCAATCGGAAGCGCCTTTAGCGAGGGTAAACGGGGCATATGCTCGGGAGCGAGGACTATTCCAAACCCCGCCGCTGCCAAATGTTGCAGGTGCAAGTCCCGGCAGCTTCGATGATTGTGATGCGGCGGCGCGTCGGGAAAGCAGAGACGGCGAAATTTCCGAGCCACGTCACAGTAGGAGCGATTCAGGATAGCGGCTTCGCGAAGCGCTTCGATTCCGATCGCCGGAAGATCGGCAAGTTCATGCGACGGGGCGAGAACCGCGACATAGCGCTCTTCGAACAGCGTCCAATCGTCGATTCTTTCTGGTCTCTCGTCGAGATCACCAACCAAGGCGACATTTACTTCGCCCTCCAGCAGAAGCTCGACAAGGCGGCTTGGCGGCTCTTCTCGAAGCTCGACATGGAGGCCGGGGACGAATTTGCGGATCTCAGCGATGGGCTCGACAACGAGCGAAGCGGAAATGGATGGGGCGAGACCGATCGTTAAGGGAGCTACTTCCTTTTGCTGAAATTCACGCGCTCGGCGTCGAACCGCCTCAGTCGATGCAAGTGCGCGCTCAAGCATGGGCAGCACCGCCTTGCCCAAGTCAGTGAGGTGAGTAAGTTGACGTTCTCGGTAGATGAGCTCGCCCCCAAGTTCCTGCTCCAGCTTTTGCACGCCCTTGGTCAGCGCCGGTTGCGTCACGTTACACATCTCCGCCGCACGCGTGAAATTCATCGTGTTTGCAAGGGCCAGAAAGTACCGAACCTGATGGAGTTCCATTGGTGTTCACCGTCTCCTATTCAAGTCGCTGATGAGGACATGTAATCGCGTTGGCGAAACCGCAGGAAGCATTGGCCGCTCCGCATGCACGAAAATGTGCTTGTGATCAGGGCCAACTCGCATCCCTTGTCGAGGCCCCGCGGCGAGAGTGGGAGAATTTGAGGTGATATTGACAACGCCCCGCGACGCTGCCCTGGTGGAATTGCATGTGTCGTTGACTAGCATCCTGGAAACCTCCACCTTTCGATGCAGTCTTTATTCATGAAAACTTGGCGGTTGGAAACTATACAGTGGTTTGCTTTAACTACCCCTTAGAAAAAGGGGTTATTGCAGTCGCACCACTCCATTGAATTTGGATGGCCGCGTTCGTGGGCGGATCGGATGAGTACTTCTTCCGGTCACACCGGCCTCGGGGGTATCTTCCGGACGGCGTTTTGACGTTCTCAGCCGCGGAATTCTTCCGCATCCGCGACATTAATAGCGACTGTCACTCGCTCGACCAAAGGAGAGCGTCGAACGCTAGCGCTGTCTTGGAAGTCAGACTGGTCACGTCAATCTCTAGATAATCGAGCGGAAATTGCTGCGTACGAAATGCGCCGGATCTTCGCGTGCAAGCACGTCGCCTTGACGTCGCCGAACGCCGTCTGGGATTTCTTGATGATGCCAAGGGCAAAAAAAGCTCGCTGATCGACTCCTTGAGCTTCGCATCACGGACGTGATGTCGCTGGCCCGGAGCGCGTCCCTGCTATCATGATCTCGAGGTTCTCGACATCAGGCGCCGACATTTCCTTCAACATCGATCCCGACGCTGCCGACAAGTTCAAGCCCGACCAAAATATGCTTCCGGATCGCGCAGCCACCTGACGCTTTTCGGATCAGCCGACCCGACATCCAAGGACATCCTCGATACAGGCGATCAGCTGCGCGCTATCGATCGGCTTCTCGATCAATGGGAAATGCTCGCCGAGGCGGCGTGCATCGTTCGCGCGCTCAGGGAAGGCCGTCATGATGATGACGGGCACGACATCTGCCTGGTCGTTCAAGAGGCGCCTCAGCTCGAGGCCGCTGGTCCCGGGCATCTGGAGATCAGAAACGACGCAGTCGAAGCCGTTTGCGCCGGCCACGAGCAGCGCATCAGCGGACTCAAAGGCCGCAGTCCGAATGCCAAACGAGCGCAGCAAGCCGGCTATCGAGGTCCGGACAAGCTCATCGTCGTCGACGATCGCGATGGCGATACTCGCGCTCAAGGGGTTCCTTTCAGGAAGCATGGAAATACGGATTGCAGTTTAACGTCGATGAGAGGCACGACAATCGAACGTGTGTTTGCCTGGCCTATACTGGAGTATGGTCTTGGAGGGTGCCTCGCTCGATCGCTTCCATCATCCTGATGACCTGTGCGAGCGTCTGAGCGCACATCTTGCGCATCGCGCTCCCGCGATGAAGCTTGACCGTTATCTCGCTTAACCCGAGCTCGCTTGCCACTTGCTTATTGAGGAGCCCGGACGAGACCAATTGCAGAACTTCGCGCTCGCGCGATGTCAGCGATTCGTATCGCGCACGGAGGGATTCGAGCTCGCTCTCCAGCTCCTTCAACCGAATATCCTCGAGCAACGCGCATGCGATCGCGTCCATTAGATCCTGGTCGCGGAACGGTTTCGATAGGAAGTCCACCGCACCGGCCTTCATCGCCCGCACCGACATCGGTATGTCTCCATGACCCGTTATAAACAGGATGGGTACGCGCTCTCCGCGCTTGGCGAGTTCGGCTTGAAGGTCGAGCCCACTCACGAGGGGCAGGCGCACGTCCGCAACCAGGCAGCGGACGCCCTCAGGCAGGGGCTTTGACAAGAGTTCGACCGCACTTGCGTAAAGAGCGGACCGATATCCCGCGGATCTGACAAGACCATCGATGGACTTTAGGACCAGCTCATCGTCGTCAACGATGAGTACGATCGGCGCGGCGCTAGAGCTCGGTTGCATGGCGGACGTGTTCGACATTACGCGCAATCTCAGCCCCATCGCTCGCAGGGTTGGTATTCTCGAATTTGCCAATAAAACGGCGTTTTCGACTTAACCTAAGCCTGGAGCGCCGCCTATTGAACATTTGTATAGTTTGAGAAACGAAGGTCTTGGTCATGATGGTCACCACGGACGTCAACTAGGCTCGATCGGAAGCGCGAATCCTACAGTCGCCCCACCGGCCGCATTTGCGCCGGCGAACATCCGGCCACCATGCGATTCGGCGATCGACCGGCAGATCGACAGCCCCATTCCCATGCCGTCGTTTTTCGTTGTGAAGAATGGTTCGAAGATGTTCGCCAGATGCGCCTCATCGATCCCGAGCCCGTCGTCGCTGACACGAAGCGTGACGCAGGCCTCATCCCGCGCGGTTTCGATGGTGATTCGACGTTCGCCCGCATCAGATTTCCTCGGGGCCTGCAGTCCGTTCGCCAGGAGATTGATGACGACCTGCTGAATCTGCACGGGATCCGCGAAAATTGCTGGAAGGTCGTCCGCCAAGTCGAGACTGATCGAACCCCGATGGTGATTGATAAGCGAACGCAGCAGCGGCAAGGTGCTCCTCACCAGGTCGTTCAGGTCGAACTTGGTCGGAGCCGGCTCCTTGCGGGTGAAGATCGCTCGAAGCTGCCGAACGACATCGCTGACGCGTCGGGCACCGACGACGACTCGCTCAATCGCCTCTCTCGCCTCCGCGATGTCTGGTTCGGCGCGATTGAGCCAGCGCAGACTTGCCTCGCCGTTGGTGAGGATTCCGGAAAGGGGTTGATTGATCTCGTGCGCGATCGACGCGGTCAACTCCGCCATCGTAGCGATGCGTGTGACGCGAGTAAGTTCAGCCTGGGCGCGATGTATTTCCTGTTCGGCCATCTTCGCTGAGGTGACGTCCATGATGACGCCGACGGCGTTCAGCTCGTCCTCACCCGGCGCCGGCTTGACCAACACTCGCAAGTACTTGATCCGACCGTCGGGGAAGGAAAGTCGGTGCTCGAATTCCACGTCGCTTTCGTTGCGCTTTATGTGTTCAAGCTTGTCCCGAACGAGGTCGATATCGTCGGGATGAACACGCTGGAGATATGGCTCGAACCCTGGCGTCACTTCCCGGTCAAACTCCAGAATCCGGTAGGCTCCGTCCGACCAGTGATGCTCACCGGTCCGAAGGTTTGCGCCAACGCTGCCCGACTTGTTGATTAGCTGGCCTTGGCGGAGAAATGCTTCATTCCGGCGGAGCTGGTGTTCAGCACGCCTTCTGTCCTCGATGTCAAAGGTCGCGCCATACCACTGAACAACATTCCCGTTCTCGTCGCGGCGAGGTGTGGCGATGGAGAGATACCAACGATATCCGGTCTCGGGGGAGCCTGCGCGGAACTCATACATTCCGTCAGCGTCGGTTCCGATGTGGTTGGCCCAGTAGCTTACGATGCCATCGCGATCATCGGGATGAACCGAGTCCTTCCACCCCCCGCCAATGATGGTGGCGAGTGTTTGACCCCAGCGCGCGAGATATCGTTCGTTTGCATAGTCCATCTCGCCGGCCGCCGTCGTGCGCCAAATCATGGTAGGCATGTTTTGGAGCATCATGCGGATGTCTGCCGAATCCGCATCTCGTGCAGCTTCGGAAGCCTTGCGTTCGTTGATCGGAAGCGCGACGAGAGTCTTCGACGAGCAGGGGAGATGGGCGTCGGTGGGCAGGGCGATATTGACTAGAAACCAATGATACTGACCATTTCGGTCCTGAATCCGGATGTCGACCGAGCGCGTGTCCTCTTCCGAGCCGGCGGCATAGCCGAGGGTCTCGCGATCCTCTTCATGCACCGCGTTCAGCCACGCGTCGCCGAGGAGGTCTGCAGGGGCGATTCCAGTGAAGAGCTCCCAGGCGCGATTGAATCTGCGCCCGCCGCAATCGAGATCGATCTCGCAGATCAATGCCGGGACGCTGTCGCACCCAAAGCCGGTATGGGGCGAGTCGCTCCCCAACGCGGATCGCGCCTCACTCATGTCCGATACATCTCTCTCGCGCCAGCCGGCGCAGCGTTGAATCACGTATCATCGCGAATTAACTTCGCAGGCTTGAATGGAAGACACCGTAATTCCGGTGAACTCCCACTCGGGTTGCTTTGAATTTCGATGCCCGCGCGTCGCACTGGTCCGTGATTGGTGTCAAAGCAACCGGCGAGGGTTGCTTCAGCCGAAGCTTCCTTCGAGTACGTTGGCGCGCAAAATAACCACTTCGTCCCAGAGGTGCTAGATCGTGAAAATGAGTTTGAGTTATTCATCCGGATGATGAACGACCCTCAGTGCCTCATATCCGTATCCGCGTCCGGCGCTCGATGTGCCATGTCACTTTGGTATAGATCGAGCGCTAAAGTTTCCGGTGTGATGTAGCCGGTGCTGTGTCAAGGACGACCAATGCGTCGTTCATTGCTGCCGTACTTGGCGGTCCAGTTGTGTTATACTCCTCGTGTGTCGCTGATACAATAAGCCTCGCTATGCGACGCCTTTGATCACAAGCTTCCTTCCGTTGAATTCCACGGCCTCGCCAGCCCGTGCTCCTTCAATTGCCTCGAAAATCGGGGCCATACCCTCTCAAGCTCGGCCGACAAGTCTGCAACACGTCGATGTTGCTCCAGCGTCGCACGAGCCGCATCCTTGTTCTCGTCTGCCTCAGCCATATCGCCTCTCTGAGGATATCGGGACGAAGATAGATCATCTGGTGAGGTAAGAAAGAGCGGGGTTCGCAATGACCGCAATGGGCCGGCAGCGGACACTTGGCTCTGATTGCGCCAGCTTCGTGCACAAAACAACCGCACATTACCTTCATCAATGAAAATTCCTCGCCTTCACCTTCAGGGTATCGATGTGCAGGTCGGGAATGAAGATGCTTCGTCCACCGCCTTCAACCGATCGAAACGCGTTGTCACTTTTCGGTTGGCTTGGTTCGTGATAAATTTAACGCCCCACTTCGATGCCGACCATCTGCTAAGCCACTGATAATCCTAGGAGGAAAGATCATGCGCGATGAGGATGTGACAAAATTCGCTGGAACAATTCGCGGCAGTGTCATTCAACGCGGCGATGCTGAGTATGAAGAGGCCCGCAAGCTTTACAATGGCATGATCGACAAGCACCCATTGATGATTGCTCGCTGCGCTGACGTTGCTGATGTGATTTCTGCGGTGAGTTTTGGTCGAGACAACGAGCTGCTCGTCGCCATCCGCGGTGGCGGCCACAACGGCCCTGGCCTTGGCAGCTGCGATGATGGGTTGGTCATCGATCTATCGACAATGAAAGGTGTGCGCGTCGACCCGTCAACCCGGACTGTGCGGGTTGGCCCCGGCTGTACGTCAGGTGATGTTGACCATGCCACCCATGCCTTTGGGCTCGCTGTCCCCTTCGGCATCGTTTCCACAACCGGGGTCGCGGGGCTGACGCTTGGCGGCGGCTCGGGCTATCTGACGCGGAAGTATGGCCTCACCATTGACAACCTGCTTGAAGCTGACGTGGTTTTGGCCGATGGCAGCTTCATGACAGCGAGTAAGAAGGAGAACCCGGATCTGTTCTGGGCCCTTCGAGGCGGCGGCGGCAATTTTGGGGTGGTGACGAGTTTTCTGTTCCAGGCCCATCCGGTAAAGATGGTATTTGCCGGGCCGATTTTCTGGGACGCCGCGCTCCACGGCAAGGAAATCATGCGTGCGTATCGCGACTTCCTGCCGAAGTCGCCCGAAGAGCTCGGTGTTTTTGTCGGGCTGAAGACGGTGCCGTCGATGGACCCGTTCCCGCGCGAGGCGTGGGGCAAGCGGGCCTGCGCCATAATCTCCAGCTTTAACGGGACCGAAGAGGATGGCAGACGCGCGCTGGCGCCGCTCCTCGACAAGCTTCCGGCGCCCTTCTTCAATTGGATGGGGGTGATGCCGTTCCCGGCTATGCAGGGGTTATTCGACCCGTTTTTTCCGAAGGGCCTGCAATGGTATTGGAAGGGCGATTTCGTGAAGGACCTCCCGGACGCGGCAATCGATACCTACATCTCGGAATCGGCAAAGGCGCCGAGCGAACTATCGCTGATGCATCTCTACCCAATCGATGGCGCCGTTCGCCGTGTCAGAAGTGACGAGACGGCTTGGGGGGCGAGGGATGCCAACTGGTCAATGGTGATCGCGGGGATCGATTCCAATCCGCAGCAGGCAGGGGCCTTGACGCGCTGGGGCCGGGCCTACTGGGAGGCGGTCCACAAATTCAATCCCGGCGGCGCCTATGTCAACTTCATGATGGACGACGAAGGCGAAGCGCGCGTTAAGGCAAGTTATGGCGACAACTACCCGAGGTTAGCTGCGATCAAGAAGAAATACGATCCTGCCAATCTCTTCCGAGTTAACCAAAATATTCGACCAGCCGCCTAAACCAAGACAGACGCTCAGTTGGTCAATCTAGGCTGTAGAAGCGCGACCCTGTTTTCGTGAAACCTACACTTATCGCCGAGATCGAGTATCGCGCCTGGACCTATAACGGGAAGCTGCGGCACGCGTCGTATAAGGGGCTACGGGAGGAGCAGGACGAAGCCGCGATCGACCAATTGATGGACTTTGCCCCCGACGGGTCAGAGCTTTGATTTCTTGCCGCAGTAAGTCGTTGGCGGCGGCAGCGCCTCGTGTGCTTGTGCCAGTGTTTCCAACCAGGCAGCCAAACCTGCGGGAATTTGCTCATTCCCGGCTTCGAGCGCTTCGATCCACGACAGCTCGCATTGGAGCGCCGATGCGATGTTGATCGGCGTCCATCGGATATGCAGAAGGCATTCGGAAAATCGTTCTGGGGTCATGGCTGTAACTGCCAGTGATTTTGAGCTAAGCCACAGTCGCACACAGGCCTGGGGAGTCAATCGTCATCCCAGTTCTCTTTGCCATAAGGGGCGAGCCGAAGCCCCGCTTGTACGCCGGAAGAGCGAATGGCCTTCCATATCTCCGAATACATGAGGGCCGCGGAGGAAGTCGATCCGCGTATCGTTCGCTGGGAGATCATTGAGGACCTGCCTCCGCGAGCGAATTTGGCGTGCGCGGTCTTGATTGCCGCGTTCCGGTCAGACACGCGGGAGAAAGTGTGACCCAAAGTGGGACTGGGCCTTGGTGTTCTATTTTATCGTGAAATATCAACTATATGAGTAAGCACCTGGCGGAAGAGGTGGGATTCGAACCCACGGTACGGTTTCCCGCACGCCGGTTTTCAAGACCGGTTCCTTAAACCACTCGGACACTCTTCCTTGCGCGCCTTATGGCGCAAAGGTCGTGGCCAATGCAAGGGTCGGATGGAAAAATCTTGGTTTGAGGACCAGCAACGGCGGCGGTCACAAGCAGCGCATTAGCAACTCGTTAACTATAACCATTAAAATTGTTCGCATTCCGCCGAAAACATCCGCAAATTCAACGCCGAAACCACAGAATTAAAGTCTCGTTAGGTGGATGGAGATAGGCGTGACTGGTCCATTTCGGGCAACTCCTTCACCATAATGATTTGAGCGGCGTGGGGCATATGAGACTGAGATACGGGGCGGCGTCTTTCGCAACGGGTACGCGGTGGCTTGGATTGGCGCTTATGTGCGCAACCGTCACGGCTTGTGGCACGACATCGCAGGTGCCGAAGAAGCGGGCCCATGGCAAGGAATATTTCTCCGAAAAGGAATACGGCGTTAAGGCCAGCCCGCGTGTTGCCACCGGCAACAGCATACCCAAAGGCGGCGGCCGCTACATGGTCGGCAATCCCTATGAGGTCAGGGGCAAGTGGTATTACCCCAAGGAAGACTTCAGCTATAGCAAGGTCGGTGTGGCGTCCTGGTACGGCTCGGCCTTCCATGGCCGCCTGACGGCAAATGGTGAAGTCTACGATCAGATGCATCTGTCCGCCGCGCATCCGACCTTCCCGTTGCCGAGCTACGCGCGCGTGACGAACCTCGAAAACGGCTCCTCGGTCATCGTTCGCGTCAATGACCGTGGCCCCTATCACGAAGGCCGCATCATCGATCTTTCCAACAAGACGGCGGATATGCTCGACCTGCAGCATAGCGGTACTGGTAAGGTGCGCGTGCAATATGTCGGCAAGGCGCGCATGGATGGGCATGACATGCCTTACCTGATGGCATCCTACATACCGAAGGGCAGCCGCATTCCGGCCGTCAATCCGGAAGGCCAGATTGCAACGGGCGTGATGGTCGCATCCAACAGCAAGAAGATCACCGGCGACCAGCTCCAGAGCCTTGGGACATTGACGGTCGATCCGTCGAACGTACCTGTGCCTTTCTCCGCAACGGCCTATGGCGGCGCAACGCCGAGTGCGCCCTACAATGCAGCGCCGGTACCGAGGCCGGCTCCCGCCTTCGCCAATGCCGGGCAGGCTCCGGCTTTCGCCAGTGCCGAGCAGGCTTTCGGGCAGATGGTCGTGCTGCCGGAAATCGGACCTATTCCTTATGAGCGTCCTTACGGAGCCGGGCAGGGAGGCTCGCTCGCCTTGGGCTACCAGGATGAGGTTGTGAAGACGGTGCCCGTCGAACTTGCCTTCGACGCCGTCCTGGTTCGCAATGACAGGCTGACGCAGAATTCAATTCGAGCCTCCTACAAGCGCCAGCAGGCAAAACAGATCGCACGCTGAACGGAAGCGATTGCGCCCGGCGCGCACTGTCTCTAACGTTTGGAGTCGAAACTTCTGTCCAATGGAGCTCCGATGTTGAAGCGCCTGCTTCGCCTCTGCGCATGCCTTCTATCCTTCGCTTCGCCATCTTACGCCGCAGAACCCGCGCCCGCGGGTTTTGTCACGAAAGCCGCGCAGGCCTATATGGTCGAGGCGTCGACGGGGACGGTGCTGCTTGCAAAGAACGAGGATCAGACTTTCTCGCCCGCCTCGCTCGCAAAGCTGATGACGATGGATCTTGTCTTCGGCTCGTTGAAGAACGGCGAGATCACGCTCGACACCGACTATCCGGTTTCTGAATATGCCTGGCGGACGGGCGGTGCACCCTCGCGGACGGCTACGATGTTTGCGGCGCTGAAATCGCGCATTCGCGTCGAAGACCTGGTCAAGGGCGTTGCGATCCAGGGCGCCAACGACGCTTGCATCATTCTTGCGGAGGGCATGAGCGGCACCGAGGGTAATTTCGCGGCAGCGATGACCCGGCGGGCGCAAACGCTCGGAATGGAAAAAACGATCTTCGGAAACTCCACCGGCCTGCCGGACGGCAAAAGCAAGGTGTCCGCGCGTGACCTAGTGACGCTCGCGACGGATCTGCAGCAGTCTTATCCCGAGTATTATCATTATTTCGCGCAGCCGGATTTCGAATGGAACAAGATATTCCAGCGTAACCGCAACCCCTTGCTTGACTTGGGGCTTGGCGCCGACGGATTGGCAACCGGCTTTGCAGAAGGCGAGGGGTATTCGCTCGTGGCGTCGGTGGAGCGTGATGGAAAGCGGCTTTTCCTGGCGCTCGGTGGCATGCCATCCGACAAGGAACGGACCGAAGAAGCCAAACGCATTCTGGAATGGGGCCTGACGGCCTTCGAGAGCCGCCAGCTTTTTGCCGACAAGGAGGCCATTGGCGCCGCCAGCGTCTATGGCGGCACGGCCCGGACCGTGGATCTCGTCGCGAAGGGTCCCGTCAGCGTCTACATTCCAGTGAGCAACCCTGAGCGGCTGTCGGCGCGGATCGTCTACCGGTGGCCGTTGACGGCTCCCGTTGATGCCGATACGGAAGCCGGCACGCTGGTCATCGCGGCAGGCGGCCGCGTGTTGCGCGAGGTACCGCTTTACACAGCGCAGAGCGTCGGGGTGGGATCGCTCAGAAGCCGTGCCGTCGATGCGCTGCTGGAGCTTGGTGAATCGTTGTTATTTTCCTGGCTCTGGGACAGGGCAGAACCGACCTGATCCGCCAATGGCGGATTGCGGAGAACGCATGGAGGTCACTCGGACGGTTTCGCTTGGCCCTGTCTTTCGATAGATAAGAAAAGAGCCCGGCGCGCCGCCGGCGCCAGAATGCGGGAATGAGTCATTGTCATCCGGTACGGGATTGTTCGTTACGTTTGAGGGCGGGGAGGGTGCGGGAAAATCCACGCAGATCCGCCGCCTTGCAGAGGCGTTGAGGGCGCGGGGGCTCGACGTTCTGCTGACGCGGGAGCCCGGCGGCTCACCCGGCGCCGAAGCCGTGCGCCACGTCCTGCTATCGGGGGCGGCCGAAGCTTTCGGCACGCGCATGGAAGCCATTCTCTTTGCCGCAGCCCGCAACGATCACGTCGAGGAGGTCATTCGCCCTGCACTTCGTCAAGGCAAGATCGTCCTTTGCGACCGGTTCATGGATTCATCGCGTGTCTACCAGGGCGTCACAGGCAATCTCGAGGCGGATTTCATCGAGACGCTGCAGCGGATCGCTGTCGACGGGGTCGTGCCGAACTGCACGTTGATCCTCGACATTCCGGCACGGCTCGGCTTGGAGCGCGCCAAAAAGCGCAGTGCGGCAACGGCGGATGGGCCGGATCGGTTCGAGAAGGAAGAACTTGAGACACACGAAAAGCGCCGGGAAGCCTATCTCGATATCGCCGCCCGTGAACCAGAGCGGTGCCACGTCATCGACGCCACGCAGAGCGAAGAGGCTATAGCCGCAGAGATTCTCGCGATCGTCGATAACCGTCTCGCGCCTGTACTCACCGAGAGAATGCCGGAAGCTGCGAATGAGTGACGAGCGGCCGGGGCTTCTGGAGGGCGCAATCTCGCCAGCCGAAAATACAAAACTCTTCGGGCATGACGAAGCGCAGGCCTTTCTTTCCCAATCCTATCGGTCGGGCAAAGGCCACCATGCGGTCCTGATCGAGGGGCCGGAGGGAATTGGCAAGGCGACGCTCGCATTCCGCTTCGCGAATTACGTTCTGTCGAATCCCGATCCGGCAACAGCGCCGGAGGTGGTCGGAGATCCCGATCCTGCGTCTGCTGTCAGCCGCCAGATTGCCTCGGAGGCGTCGCATAACCTCCTCTATCTTTCACGTCCTGTGGACGAAAAGACCGGCAAGGTGAAGTCGGCGATAACGGTGGACGAGGTGCGGCGGGCCGGCCGCTTCTTCTCGCAAACATCAGGAACGGGCAACTGGCGCATCGTAATCATCGATCCGGCAGACGACATGAACCGCAATGCGGCAAACGCCATCCTGAAAATCCTCGAGGAGCCGCCAAAACGGGCGCTCTTTCTCGTGTTGTCGCACGCGCCGGGCAAGCTTCTGCCTACGATCCGGTCGCGGTGCTTGCCGCTCAAGCTTGCGCCACTCGACGACAGAGCATTGGGCGCGGCCCTCGCCAATCTTGGCACGCCAGCCGGCGATGCAGCGGTGCTTTCGATGGCGAAGGGCAGCGTTGGTGAAGCATTGAAGCTTCTGAACTACGGCGGAGGCGAAATCATCGCCGCCTATAACGAAGTGCTGTCTGCTCAGGGTCCGGCGGCCCGCAAAGCGATGCATCGTTTGGCGGACGCGCTCTCCGGCAAGGACGGCGACACCATCTTCGAATTTTTCGTGAGCCATATCGCGGATGACCTGATGAACCGAGCGCGAAATGCGGCGCGGGCAGGCGAGCTTTCCTCCGCAGAGCGGCTGGCGCGACTCCAGTCCGACATCAATGAGCGGCTTGCCGTTTCCGACGCCTACAACCTCGACCGCAAACAGACGATCCTCAGCATTCTCGGCGATATCAAGCAGCCGGGGCCTTGATCAGCCGGCAAGCAATTTCCAGGCGACGATCGCCAGCGTGACCGCCAGGACCATACGGATGGTGCGTTCGTGCAGCTTCGGCGCCACGAGGCTGCCAGCAATGATGCCGGGAATGGAGCCGATCAACAGTGCCAGCAGCATCAGCCAGTCGACCTCTCCGATGAACCAATATCCTACACCGCCGATCAAGGTCAGCGGTACCGCATGAACGATATCGGAGCCGACGATTTCGCGGACGTCGAGCTTGGGATAGAGGATCAGCAGGATCGTTACCCCGAGCGCACCGGCGCCGACCGATGTCAGCGTGACGAGAACGCCGAGCGCCAGTCCGAGAACGACGGTGAGGGCGGCAATCGTCGCTGGGCGCGGCGGCGCACGCTCGCCGATGGTGCGGCGAGCGAAGGCGAGAACCTGCGGACGGAAGATCAGCAACACCGCCGTCATGACAAGCAGCCAGCCCAGTGCCACAGTCACTGTCTGGGTGACTTCGAGGCTCTTGCGGTCGACACCGGCCATCAGCCAGAGCATCAGAATCGCTGCCGGAACGCTGCCTGCCCCCAGCGAGCCGACAACGCGCCAGTTGACGCGGCCATGCATGCCATGAACGGCAGTACCTGCCGTCTTGGTGATGGCCGCGTAGAGCAGGTCCGTGCCGACCGCGGTTGCGGGATGAACGCCAAAAAGCAGAACGAGCAGGGGGGTCATCAGTGATCCGCCACCCACACCGGTGATGCCGACAAGCGCGCCGACAACAAAGCCCGAGAGCGAATAGAGAGGCTGAAAACTTTCGAGAAACGTCAAGCAGCGGACCTCTGGTAGACCGAGAGACTGCTGTAATGCGCTGTTGGAAATCTCACGTCGACTGCGCCTCGTTCTTCAGTGTCGCAACGCGTAGAATGCGGCACAAAGTGAGTCAAGCTCACAGCCTCGCCGAACCGGCGAATCGCAGGCGCTTTCGAAACTTAGTGTTTCTCTTCTTCCTGACATGCGCTAAGAGCGGCTGACATTTTTAGAGAGTAAGCCGGACACGATGGCCGCCATGACAGACAAGAAGCCCTTCTACATTACGACCGCGATTTCCTACCCGAACGGCAAGCCGCATATCGGCCATGCCTACGAGTTGATCGCGACGGACGCCTTGGCGCGCTTTCAGCGCCTCGATGGACGCGATGTCTTCTTTCTGACGGGCACCGACGAACACGGCCAGAAGATGCAGCAGACGGCGCGGGCGGAGGGCATCACGGCTCAGGAGCTCGCGGACCGCAACTCCGGTGAGTTCCAGGCGATGGCCAAGCTGCTGAACGCCTCGAACGACGACTTCATCCGGACCACCGAAGAGCGTCATCACGAGGCTTCCAGAGAGATCTGGAACCGGATGGCGGAGAACGGCGACATCTACAAGGATTCCTACGCCGGCTGGTATTCCGTGCGCGACGAAGCCTACTACCAGGAAAACGAGACGGAGCTCCGCGCCGACGGGGTACGCTACGGACCGCAAGGCACGCCGGTCGAATGGGTGCAGGAGGAAAGCTATTTCTTCAAGCTTTCCGAATATCAGGACAAGCTCCTCAAGCACTATGAGGAGAACCCCGATTTCATCGGCCCCGCCGAGCGGCGCAACGAGGTGATCTCTTTCGTCAAATCGGGATTGAAGGACCTCTCGATTTCAAGAACCACGTTCGACTGGGGCATCAAGGTGCCGAACGATCCGTCGCATGTCATGTATGTGTGGGTCGACGCGCTGACGAATTACATTACCGCGACTGGCTATCTGGATGATCCGAAAGGCCTGAGGGGGAAATACTGGCCGGCCAACATCCATGTGATCGGCAAGGACATCATCCGCTTCCATGCTGTCTACTGGCCGGCTTTCCTGATGTCGGCGAAGCTGCCACTGCCGAAGCGGGTTTTTGCGCATGGCTTCCTGCTCAACAAGGGCGAGAAGATGTCGAAGTCGGTCGGCAACGTCGTCGACCCGGTCAATCTGGTGAACCATTTCGGTCTCGATCAGGTACGCTATTTCTTCCTGCGCGAGGTGTCCTTCGGCCAGGACGGCAGCTACAGCGAAGAGGCGATCGGCACGCGTATCAATTCCGATCTTGCGAACGGTATCGGCAATCTCGCAAGCCGCTCTCTCTCGATGATCGTCAAGAACTGCGACGGCCAGATACCGGAATGCGGACCGCTCACCGACGAGGATAAGGCGATGCTGGCGCAAGCCGATGCGCTGCTCGCTTCGACCCGCGAGGACATGGACAAGCAGCTGATTCACAGGGCGCTGGCATCGATCATCGCGGTGGTTTCGGAAACCGACCGCTATTTCGCCGGTCAGGAGCCTTGGGCGCTGAAGAAGACCGATCCGGCGCGTATGGGCACCGTGCTTTACGTTACGGCAGAGGTCGTGCGCCAGATTGCAATCCTGCTGCAGCCGTTCATGCCGGAATCGTCGGGCAAGCTACTCGACCTCGTTGCTGCGCCTGCGGAAAAGCGCGATTTCGCCGCATTGGGCGAAGCCGGGCGTCTCGTACCGGGGACCCCGCTGGAAGCACCGAAGCCTGTGTTCCCGCGCTATGTGGCGCCGGAAGCTTAGGGGTCTGCCATGCTGATCGACACGCATTGCCATCTGGATTTCGCCGACTTCGAGGAAGAGCGCGACGATATCATCTCGCGCGCGCACCAGGCCGGCGTGAAGCAGATGGTGACGATCTCGACACGCGTGCGAAAGCTCGAAACGCTGCTTGCGATTACGGAAAAGTATCCCTCGGTCTTTTGCTCCGTCGGGACGCATCCGAACAATGCGGACGAGGAGCTCGACATTCAGACCGAGGATCTCGTACGCCTCGCCAACGCCCACGAAAAAGTTGTCGCAATCGGCGAGGCTGGGCTCGATTATTTTTATGACACGCAGAAACCGGAAGACCAGCAAACCGGCTTTCGCCGGCATATTGCTGCCGCGCGGGAAACGCAGCTGCCGCTGGTGATCCATAGCCGCAGCGCCGACGAGGATATGGCGGCGATCCTGACTGAGGAAACAGGGAAGGGGGCCTTCCCCTTCATTCTCCATTGCTTCTCCGCCGGTCCGGAGCTTGCCCGTACCGGTGTCAAACTCGGCGGTTACATTTCCTTCTCCGGCATCCTCACCTTCCCTAAATCCGAGGAGCTTCGGGCGATCGCAAAGACGATCCCGCATGACCGTCTGCTGATCGAAACCGATGCGCCTTACCTTGCGCCGAAGCGCTGGCGCGGCAAGCGCAATGAGCCATCCTATGTCGTGAATACGGCCGAGGTACTCGCTGAGACACTCGATCTCAGCTATGCCGACATTGCGCGTATTACGACCGAGAACGCGTTCCGGCTCTTCTCGAAAATGCCGAGGGTCTAGCGCGTGGGATACCGGCGGCGCTTCACCATTCTCGGCTGCGCGTCGTCGCCTGGCGTGCCACGCATTACCGGCGATTGGGGTGCCTGCGATCCAGCCAACCCGAAGAACCGGCGCACGCGTGCAGCCTTCCTCGTGCAGCAATACGACGACAATGGCGGCGTCACGACCGTCGTCATCGATACCGGACCGGATTTCCGCGAGCAGATGATCGCCGCCAAGGTGCAGCACGTCGATGCCGTGCTCTATACGCATCCGCATGCCGATCACATCCACGGGATCGACGATCTGCGCGGCTTCTTTCACAACGCTCAGCAGCGCGTGCCGATCTATGCCAATCCGTTCACGATGGAACGCATTCGCCAGGGCTTCAGCTACTGCATCGAAACGCCGCCCGACAGCAATTATCCGCCAATCGTCGAACCGATCCTGATCGAAGACATCAATAAGCCGATTTCAATCACAGGCGCCGGTGGGGCGATTTCGTTCAAGCCGCATCTGCAGCAGCACGGCGATATCCATTCGCTCGGCTTCAGGATCGGCGCGGTCGCTTATTGCAGTGATATCAGCGACTTTCCGCCCGAAACGGTCGCAAAGCTTGACGATCTCGACGTCCTTGTCATCGATGCCCTGCAATACCGCTATCACCCGAGCCATCTGTCCGTGGAGCAATCGCTTGACTGGATCGGGCGGCTGAAGCCGAAGCGGGCCATCCTGACTCATATGCACACGCCGCTGGACTACGACACGGTGATGACCGAGACGCCGGAGAACGTCGTACCGGCGTACGATCAGATGCAGTTCGAGATCGAACTGGACGAACTTAGCGATTCCTAGAGGGTTAGCGACCGCCGTGTCGCGGGGCGAGGGCGCATCGGATGCCGCTCATGCCGCTCGGCGACCTCCCCCAATTGCACTACCTTACCGTTTGGCAGTTTCGACATATATTTCCCGGTATGAGTGCTTGTCGAACGATGGCCTTGCGTTCCGCGCTTTGGCGGCCGGTGTCGCCAATCCTCGCGCTCGTATTCGGTCTGCTGACAGCGTTCATTTTACCGGGCTACCCGGCAGCCGAAGCGGAACGCGTGGCCGTGCTCCTGAGAATAAACGGCGCGATCGGCCCGGCGGTCGCCGACTATGTCAAACGCGGCATTCAACGGGCCAACGACCGCAACGCCAGCCTGATCATCCTGCAGATGGACACGCCGGGGGGCCTCGACACGTCGATGAGAGACATCATCCGCGCGATCCTTGCCTCGTCCGTGCCGGTCGCAGGGTTCGTGGCGCCCAGCGGGGCGCGCGCCGCCAGCGCCGGAACATATATTCTTTACGCCAGCCATATCGCGGCAATGGCGCCGGGGACCAATCTCGGCGCGGCGACACCAATCTCGCTCGGCGGGCCGCCACCCGATAACGCCCCCCGTAGCCCGAGCGACACAAACGAGAAAGACGGCAAGGCGCCTCCGGCGCCGCGCGACGCGGGCGAGGCGAAGGCGATCAACGATGCGGTGGCCTATATCCGTGGGCTGGCGGAACTCCGTCACCGCAATGCCGACTGGGCCGAGCGCGCGGTTCGCGAAGCTGCAAGCCTTTCGTCGCCTGCGGCTGCGCGCGAAAGCGTCATCGATTTTACGGCCGACAGCATCACCGATCTCCTGGCACAGGCAAATGGGCGTGTCGTCCGGACAGCTCAGACGGATGTCCGGCTGGACACTGCTGGCCTTGCCATCGAGGAGCTCGAGCCGGATTGGCGTACCCGCTTTCTTTCAGTGATCACCGATCCGAATATCGCGCTGATCTTGATGATGATCGGCATCTACGGCCTGATCCTCGAATTTCTGACGCCGGGCACACTCGTTCCCGGAACGGTCGGCGGTATCAGCCTGCTGCTCGGGTTTTATGCGCTGGCTTTGCTGCCGGTCAGCTATGCCGGGGTAGGGTTGCTCGTCCTCGGTGCGGGCCTGACGGTTGCGGAGGCGCACTCGCCCTCGTTCGGCATTCTCGGCGGCATCGGCGGGCTCGCCTTGGTATTGGGCGCTGCCATGTTGTTCGACGTCGATATACCAGGCCTGTCGGTCTCCTGGCCCATGTTAGGCGGGATCGGCATCGCTAGCCTGGGCTTCAGTCTTGTCGTCGCGCGTCTCGCCTTGACCTCGCGCTGGCGAGCGGTCGTCACCGGCGCGGAGCAGATGATCGGCCTTCCAGCCAAGGTTGACAGTTGGACGAGCACAAGCGGTTACGTGATCGTGCATGGCGAGCGCTGGAAAGCGGTCTCCGTCGAGCCGCTGGTCGGCGGCGACTGGGTCAAGGTCACAGGCCGCAACGGGCTGACGCTCGAGGTCAAACCCGGTCCGCAGCCGGCTTTGGAGGAAAAGTCATGAGCATGTTCGCAGATCTGGCCTTTTATCTCGTCATCATTGTCGTACTTCTCATCATTGTCGCCGCCGCGATCAAGATCCTGCGGGAATACGAGCGCGGTGTGGTTTTCACCCTTGGCCGCTTCACCGGCATCAAGGGACCCGGGCTGTTTCTGCTCATTCCGTATGCGCAGCAAATGGTACGAGTCGACCTTCGCACGCGTGTTCTCGATGTCCCCAGCCAGGATGTCATCTCGCACGACAACGTCTCGGTTCGCGTCAGCGCCGTGATTTATTTCCGTGTCATCGATCCGGAAAAGGCAACCATCCAGGTCGCGGATTTCATGATGGCCACAAGCCAGCTCGCCCAGACGACGCTGCGCTCAGTCCTCGGAAAGCACGATCTCGACGAGATGCTGGCAGAACGGGACAAGCTCAACCATGACATCCAGGAAATCCTCGACACGCAGACCGACGCCTGGGGCATCAAGGTCGCCAATGTCGAGATCAAGCATGTCGACATCAACGAATCCATGATCCGCGCCATCGCCCGCCAGGCGGAAGCCGAGCGCGAGCGGCGCGCCAAAGTCATCAATGCCGAAGGCGAGCAGCAGGCGGCGGCCAAGCTGCTGGAAGCTGCCGAAATTCTGGCCCGGCAACCACAGGCCATGCAGCTACGCTATTTGAGCACGCTGAATGTCATCGCCGGCGAGAACAGTTCCACGATCGTATTTCCGTTCCCAATCGACTTAGCCAATCTGTTTCCGGCCAAAACCGATAGAGGGACGGAATGATGGGCATGACATTTGTTCCATAATGCGCCTATCAGAATTGGGAGGAATGACGTTGGTCACAACGCTTCGGCTTCATATGCCCCAATGGCAGGGCGGCAATCTGGCGGAGTATCACTTAAGCTCTCAACTACTTTCGTGGCTGCTTCCTCCGACGGAAGGTCCAAGTGAAACCGTGCCGGTGCCTGCACCGCACGATCTAGCCGCCCTTAAAATCGAGGATGGCATTCTCGCCAAAAATGCCCTGCTGGAGCAGGCCCGCGCCGCCCGCGCGGCAATCGAGAAGCATCAGCCCGATAAGGTGCTGACCATAGGCGGCGACTGTCTGGTTGATCTCGCGCCCATCGCCTATCTGAACAAGCGATACGGCGGGAAGGTCGGCGTTCTCTGGATCGATGCACACGCTGACGTTCAGACGCTGAAAGACTTCCATCACGGTCACGCCCAAGTGCTTGGCATGCTGCTTGGCGAGGGTGACGCGGATTTCGTGCGTGAGGTCGATAGCCCGATCCAGCTCGCCAAGGTCATGTATGCCGGGCTGGATGAATGGTCTCCGGCCGAAAACGAGGTGCTAAGCAGGCTGGGCCTCCGGCGGACAAGTTCGAAAGAGCTGGCCTATGGTTCGGCGCGGATCCTGGATTGGATCAAAGCTGAAGGCATTACTCACATGGCAGTGCATCTCGATGTGGACGCCATCAGCCCACGCAGCTTCAGACCGATCCTGTTCAACAAGCCGGAGCAGGAAGACAGCTTTCTGGCAGGTGTTCCGCGCGGCCGTCTCGAGCCTGCGCATGTTGTCCGGCTCCTGCAAGACGTGGGCGAAGCCTGTGATATCGTGGGGCTGGCGATCACCGAGTATATTTCGTGGGATGCTCTGCAAACCCAAAAGCTTCTGGCACAGCTGCCTCTGGTACAAGCCTAGGCTTTTAGTTCCATAATCTATCTTATGTGATCTTGATATCGCCAACAAACGACCGCCCTTGCCTTCGACGAAGCTTCGTCAATCTACAACCGGCAGACACCCACATCGGAGGTTCTCTTGCCCTGGATCGCTTACATCGTTCACTTCATCGCCGCCGCGTTCATGACGAACGGTATTCCGCATTTCGTCGCCGGGGTCAGCGGCCGGCCGTTTCGAACGCCGTTCGTGCGCATGAGCAGCTCCAGCCTCAGTTCGCCCGAAACCAATGTCATCTGGGGCTGGCTGAACTTCCTCATCGCCTTTCTGCTCTTTGCCAATATCGGGCCGCTCTACATCGGAACGCTCGGCGACACGATCTTCCTCGCCGCAGGCATACTGGTCACGGGCGTGTTGCTTGCTCGCATTTTTGCCGGCGATGCGAGCTGAGAAGATACTTGCATGATGCAAGTTACTGCTATAGTGACTTGCATCATGCAACGGACAAGTTTTGCCAGTTTCAAATGCCCGGCGGCGCGCGCTCTCGAGAGCGTCGGCGACTGGTGGAGCATCATGATCCTGCGGGATGCGTTTCAAGGGCTGACGCGCTTCGACGAGTTCCAGAAGAGCCTCGGCGTTGCACCGAACATCCTAACCCGCCGGCTGGCGCATCTGGTTGAGGAACGCATCTTCGAGAAGCGGCTCTACAGTGAGCGCCCTGCGCGCCATGAATATGTGCTGACCGACAAGGGCCGCGATTTCTTCCCGGTTCTGATGGCGCTGTTTTCATGGGGCCGCCGCCATGTGCCTGAAGACGACCTTGCCTTTCTCCTTGGCAATGCAGCGTCCGGCACGGAACGGCACACCAAACTCGTCGACGCCGAGACCGGCGAAGAACTTACCCCCAAAAATACCTGCCTGCTTCCCGGCCCGGCGGCCGAGGAAAGCGACCGCGAACGCATTGCGCGCGTCAAGGCCTGGTATCTCGGCATTGATGCCTAAGAAGGAAAGAGAGCATGGATCGGATCGTCGTGACCGGCATGGGACTGGTGTCGCCGCTTGGCACGGGTGTTGAAACCGCCTGGCAGCGGCTGCTTGCCGGCGGTTCGGGGCTGCGGGTTCTGCCCGACGATATCGTCGGCGACCTGCCGGCCAAGGTTGGCGGCGTGGTGCCGCCTGCGGCGGAGGACGCCGAAGCCGGATTCGAGCCGGACCGCTACATTCCGCCCAAGGATCAGAAGAAGATGGACCGCTTCATCCAGTTCGCGATGGGCGCGACGGAAGAAGCCGTCCGCCAGGCCGGATGGATGCCGCAGGATACGGTCTCGCGTGAGCGTACGGCAACCATCATCGCCTCGGGCGTCGGCGGCTTTCCGGCGATCACCGATGCGGTCCGCGCTGCCGAAACGCGCGGCGTTCGGCGGCTGTCGCCGTTCATCGTCCCCTCGTTCCTGGTCAATCTCGCAGCCGGTCAGGTCAGCATCCGTTACGGCTTCAAGGGCCCGCTCGGCGCGCCCGTGACCGCCTGCGCCGCGAGCGTTCAGGCGATCGGAGACGCCGCCCGGCTGATACGATCGGGCGAAGCCGATGTGGCGATCTGCGGCGGTGCCGAGGCCTGCATCGACAAGGTCAGCCTTGGCGGCTTCGCCGCGGCACGGGCGCTATCGACCGGCTTCAACGACAGGCCGGAACTTGCGTCGCGCCCGTTCGATACCGCCCGTGACGGCTTCGTGATGGGCGAAGGGGCCGGCATCCTCGTCATCGAGACCCTGCAACACGCCCTCGCCCGCGGCGCAATGCCGCTCGCCGAGCTTGTCGGCTACGGCACGGCGGCTGACGCATACCACATGACGGCAGGCCCGGAGGACGGCGACGGGGCGCGCCGCGCAATGGAGGCGGCAATTCGGCAGGCCGGGATAGCGCCGTCGGAGATCAAGCATCTCAACGCACACGCGACCTCCACACCTGTCGGCGACCGCGGGGAGATGGCGGCCATCGGCACGGTCTTCGGCCGCAATGGCGAGATTGCGATCAGCGCCACGAAATCCGCGACCGGCCATCTGCTGGGCGCAGCCGGTGGGCTCGAGGCGATATTCACGATCCTTGCGCTGCGCGACCAGATCGTGCCGCCGACACGCAATCTCGATGAAGCGGACCCCGCCGCCGAAGGGCTTGATATCGTCGGCAAGACAGCCCGCAAGCTTGCCGGGGAATACGCGATCAGCAACGGCTTCGGCTTCGGCGGCGTCAATGCGAGCGCCCTCTTCCGGCGCTGGAACTAAACCTCCAACGACTGGCGGCAGCTGGCGAGAAAAGCACCGGCTGCCGCTACTTTCCAATTCCTGCAAATGCCCTACACTCCGCTCTATATGGCCGGAGTTTAATCCATGCGCGCTTTATCCGCAGTGCTTCTTCTGTGTGCCGCATTCGCCATCGCTTCCATGCCTGCGCGAGCCGAAGATCCGCTCGAAACGACGCGGCATGTCATCGAGGATCAGATCACGGCCTTCCTGAAGGACGATGCCGATACCGCCTACTCCTTTGCAGCGCCTGGCATCAAGGCGATGTATCCGGACAAGACTACCTTCTTTGCTATGGTGAAGAAGAGCTACGAGCCGGTCTATCATCCCGGCAACTATGCCTTCGGCCGCAGCAGGTCGATCGCCGGTGGGGCGACGATCTATCATGAGGTGCTGATATCGGGCCGCGACGGCAAGGACTGGACGGCGATCTACCAGATGACGCGGCAGCCTGACGGCAGCTACAAGATCAACGGCGTGCAGATCATGCCGAATACAGACAGCAAAGGTATCTGAGCCTCAGGCTGGCTCGAGATCACCCCTCGCCCATTCTTCCTGCGTTTCCGCCATGAAGTCGGCGAAGCGGCCTTCTGCGATCGCCTTGCGGATGCCCTGCATCAGTTCCTGATAGTAAGCAAGATTGTGCCAGGACAAGAGCATGCCGCCGAGCGCTTCGTTGGCGCGAACGAGATGGTGCAGATAGGCCCGCGAATAGTCTCGTGACGCCGGGCAGTTCGATTGTTCGTCCAGCGGACGCATATCCTCGGCGTGGCGGGCGTTGCGGATATTGACCTTGCCGCGACGGGTGAAGGCCAGGCCATGGCGGCCGGAACGGGTCGGCATGACGCAGTCGAACATGTCGATGCCGCGGGCGACCGATTTCAGGATATCGTCCGGTGTGCCGACGCCCATCAGGTAACGCGGCTTCTCGCCCGGCAGCACAGGCAGCGTTTCCTCGAGCATCTTCAGCATGACGTCCTGCGGCTCGCCAACCGCGAGGCCGCCGATCGCGTAGCCCTTGAGGTCAAGCTGGGTCAGCGCTTCGGCCGAGCGGATGCGAAGTGCCGGAATGTCGCCGCCCTGCACGATGCCAAACATCGCCTTGCCCGGCTGCTTGCCGAAGGCGTCCTTGCAGCGTTCGGCCCAACGCAATGACAACTCCATGGCGCGCTCGATTTCACGCGGCTCGGCTGGAAGCGCCACGCATTCGTCAAGCTGCATCTGAATGTCGGAGCCGAGCAGGCCCTGGATCTCGATCGATCGCTCCGGCGACATATGGTGCAGGCTGCCGTCGACATGCGACTTGAAGGTGACGCCCTGCTCGTCGAGCTTGCGCAGCCCCGCGAGAGACATGACCTGGAAACCACCGGAGTCCGTCAGGATCGGATGTTCCCAGCGGATTAGCTTGTGTAGTCCGCCAAGGCGCGCGACGCGTTCCGCCGTCGGGCGCAGCATCAGATGATAGGTATTGCCGAGGATGATGTCGGCACCGGTCTCGCGAACCTGATCGAGATACATCGCCTTGACCGTGCCGACGGTGCCGACCGGCATGAATGCCGGGGTCTGGATCGTGCCGCGCGGCATGGAAATTTCGCCGAGGCGCGCACCGGTATCTGTCTTGTTGAGCGTGAACTGGAAATTCTCGGTCATTGGTCTTTCCGGAAAAGAAGGCTCGCGTCGCCATAGGAGTAGAAGCGGTAGCCTGTCGAAATGGCGTGTTTATAGGCTGCCTGCATGGTCTCGAAACCCGCGAAGGCGGAAACCAGCATGAAGAGCGTCGAACGCGGCAGATGAAAATTGGTCATCAGGATATCGACCGCCTTGAAGCGGTAGCCGGGTGTGATGAAGATGCCGGTGGCGCCAGCCCAGGCTTTGATTTCACCATCATCCCCGGCCGCACTTTCGATCAGCCGCAGTGAGGTCGTGCCGACGCAGACGATGCGTCCGCCCCTCGCCTTGACGGCGTTGAGCTTTGCGGCTGTTTCGGCGCTGACATAGCCGCTTTCGAGATGCATTTTGTGATCGTCAGTGTCATCGGCCTTGACCGGCAGGAAGGTGCCAGCGCCGACATGCAGTGTCACGAAATGACGTTCGATCCCAACCTTATCCAGCGCTTCGAAGAGCCGGGGCGTGAAATGCAGGCCGGCGGTGGGGGCTGCGACGGCACCCTCGTCGCGGGCGTAGATCGTCTGGTAATCGGTGCGGTCGCGTTCGTCTTCCGGGCGCTTTGCAGCGATATAGGGCGGTAGCGGAATATGGCCGACGGCGGCGATCGCCTCGTCTAGCGCCGGCCCGGACAGATCGAAGGCAAGGGTAACCTCACCCCCCTCGCCCTTCTCCTCGACGGTCGCATCGAGCTGGCCGAGAAAGCAGCTTTCGCCGCTGTGGCCGAAGGCGATGCGGTCGCCGATCTTGATGCGCTTGCCGGGCTTGGCAAAGGCCTTCCAGCGGCTGGTGCCGATGCGCATATGCAACGTCGTCGAGACCTGCTGGCCGGGCGCGCCTTCGCGATAACGAATGCCCTCGAGCTGGGCGGGAATGACCTTCGTATCGTTGAAGACAAGCGCATCCCCTGCCCGCAGGAATGAGGGAAGCTGACTGACAATATGGTCGCTGAACATGGTTTCGGCATGCGGATCGACGACGAGCAGGCGCGCGCTGTCGCGCGGCTCGGCCGGCCGTAGGGCGATCCGTTCATCCGGCAGTTCGAAATCGAAAAGGTCAACGCGCATCAGGCACTTCCAGGCAAAGCGAAACCCGCCCGCGTTTTTCACGCAAGGGCGGGTTTCAGCAGAAATCACAATCAGACGTCGGCGGCAACCCGCATGGAGACGATGGAATCCGGATCACTGACCGGTTCGCCCTTCTTGATCGCGTCGACGACGTCCATGCCTTCGATGACCTGACCCCAGACGGAATACTGCTTGTTCAACCACGGCGCATCGGTGAAGCAGATGAAGAACTGGCTGTTTGCCGAGTTCGGATTCTGCGACCGGGCCATGGAGCAAGTGCCGCGGACGTGCGACGTTGCCGAGAATTCAGCCTTGAGGTCCGGCTTCGACGAGCCGCCCATGCCAGCGCGGTTCGGGTTGAAGTTCTCGCCGCCCTTCTTGCCATATTGCACGTCGCCGGTCTGCGCCATGAAATCGGCAATCACGCGGTGAAAGACCACGCCGTCGTAAGCGTTCTCGCGGGAAAGCTCCTTGATGCGCGCCACGTGTTCCGGTGCCACCTGCGGCAGAAGCTGAATGACCACCTTACCCTTGGTGGTTTCCAGGATGACGGTGTTTTCCGGATCTTTGATTTCGGCCATTCTTACTCTCCTCGTTTTCTTGGAATTACTTGCCGACCGTGACTTTGACCATGCGATCGGGATCCTTGACTTCGCCGTTCTGGCCTTCCCCGCGCTTGATCTTGTCGACATTCTCCATGCCGGAGACGACCTTTCCGACGACCGTGTACTGGCCGTTCAGGAACGAACCGTCAGCGAACATGATGAAGAATTGCGAATTTGCTGAATTAGGATCCTGGGCACGCGCCATGCCGACCGTGCCGCGTACGAACGGCGTCTTGGAGAACTCCGCCGGAATGTCCGGCATATCAGAGCCGCCGGTGCCTGCCAGGCTCGGCTCGTAACCCTTGGCCATGTTGCCATACTGCACGTCGCCGGTCTGCGCCATGAAGCCGTCGATCACACGGTGAAAGGCGACGTTGTCATAGGCACCCTTTTTCGCCAGCGCTTCGATCTGGGCGACGTGCTTGGGAGCGACATCGGGCAGGAGCTGGATCACGACCGGGCCATCCTTGAGCTGGATCGTCAAAGTGTGATCGGCCGACTGGGCAAAAGCGCTACCCACGAAGGACGCGAGGCAAAGCACGCCGGCAAATGCGATAGAAAAGAGTTTCATATGAGCTCCGTTGCGGCGGAAAACGCCTCAAGATTTGCGCTTGGATTGAAGGGCTTTCAAAACGGCAGCCGGCACGAAGGCACTGACATCGCCGCCCATGGCCGCGATTTGACGCACCAATGTGGCGGTTATAGGCCGCGAGGCTGTGCCTGCCGGTAGAAAGATGGTTTGGACGTCCGGTGCCATCTGACGGTTCATGCCCGCCATCTGCATTTCATAGTCGAGGTCGGTACCATCGCGAAGGCCGCGAATGAGCAGCGTCGCGCCATGCGCCCGTGCCGCATCCACGACCAGGTTGTCGAAGGAAACGACCGAGATGCTGCCGCTCCGCTGCGGCAAGGCCTCGGCAACGGAGTTGCGGATCAGCTCCGCCTTCTCCTCGAAGGAAAAAAGCGGCGCCTTGCCGGGATGGATGCCGATTGCAACGACAACTCGTTCTGCAACGTTCAGCGCCTGGACGAGCACATCCAGATGTCCGTTGGTGATCGGGTCGAAGGACCCCGGGTAAAAAGCTGTCGTCATAGGACCCGACCGTTTCGTTCGAGGCCTTTTGTCATGGATACCCGCGTCCCGCAAGTCATTTGCAGCCGGGCTGAACGCCGGATGAATGCAGTGTTCAACGCCGTTTCAGATGCAACCTGCACAATCGGAAACATCAACGCCAAGCCGGGCGTTACTCGAAAGATGATGACATGCTGATTTTGATCGTTGCCCTCGCCGTCGTTCTCTCCCTGCTTGCAGAGGTGGCCTGGGCGTATATGCAGGACCGTCGCGCGGCGGGCTGGGTGCGCGCCGAAGTGAGGGAGCACCATGTCATCATGCGGAAACTCGGCAGAATGCGTTGAGCCAGGCAGCGAATCTGAACGCCAGATGAATGAGGCATTCAAGATGGCTTCAGACCTTGCTTGGTAAACGACCGGTCAACATCCGCTGGAACTATTATCAGACGGACACGTTCATTAACCGAAGCGTAGAAGATACGCGGTACGAGGGAAGAAAAAATGCCCGATAAGATTACCATCATCAATGTATTCTGGATGGCAATGATCACGGGAATGCTTACTGCCACTATCGCACTCTACGATCAGCAAACTGATACATCCAAGGTATATGGCCCCTATGCATCGACCCGCACGGCGATGATCAGCCAGTACTGAGGAGCGAACGCTACTTCGGAAGGAACTGCCATGTTCACGATCTTGACTGCTCTTACCGTTCTCATCAGCGGCATGTTCATCGTGTCTGTGGCGTCGACCATCTCGGCGCTTCGCCGTGAGAGTGAAGATGCGAAGGCATTCAACGAGAAGCACAAAGCATTCTGACAACCCGTTTGAGCGCATTCGCTCGCGAACGTGAACCAGCAAAGCCGGACGCACTCCCAGCGTCCGGCTTTTTCAATTTGCGAGCATGCGCCGCACCCTTCAGCACATAAAAAAACGGGCGGCAAAAGCCGCCCGGTTTCCAAACCACACTCTGGTTTGAGTTATTCTTCTGCTGGGGGCGATGCGTCGCCTTCCGCTGCCGACGGCGCCGCCTCCGGCTCGATCGGCGTCTCGTTGACGATCTCGGCGACGTCCTCGCCGTCATCTTCAGGCTCCGTGATGCGCTCGACAGAGACGACCTTCTCATCCTTGGCCGTGGAGAAGATCGTGACCCCCTTCGTTGCGCGGCTGGCGATGCGAATGCCGCCGACTGGCACGCGGATCAACTGGCCCCCGTCCGAGACAAGCATGATCTGATCGCCGTCGTTGACCGGGAAGGCTGCAACCAACTCGCCGATTTCGGCCGTCTTCGATGTGTCGGTAGCGCGAATCCCCTTGCCGCCGCGGCCGGAGATGCGGAAGTCGTAGGACGAGGAACGCTTGCCGAAGCCCTTCTCGGAGACCGTCAACACGAACTCCTCGCGAGCCTTCAGTTCCTCGTAACGGTCGTCGAGCAACTGTCCCTCTTCGGTGACTTCCTCGCCGACCAACGCAATATCTTCTTCATCCACGCCCGTGGCACGCCGTTCGGCCGCCGAACGCTTCAGGTAGGCGGCACGTGCCCACGGCTCGGCATCGACATGGCCGACGATGGTCATCGAGATGATGCTGTCGCCTTCTCCAAGGTTGATGCCGCGCACACCGATCGAATTGCGGCCAGCAAAGACACGGACGTCATCGACGGGGAAGCGGATGCACTGGCCGAGCGCCGTTGTCAGCAGAACGTCGTCATGCACGGTGCAGGTCTCGACGGAGAGGATTTCATCGCCCTCCTCCTCGAGCTTCATCGCAATCTTGCCGTTGCGGTTGACTTGAACGAAGTCGGACAGCTTGTTGCGGCGAACCGTGCCGCGCGTCGTCGAGAACATGACGTCGAGGCTATCCCAGCTATCCTCGTCCTCCGGCAACGGCAGGATCGTGGTGATACGCTCGCCAGGTGCCAGCGGCAGCATGTTGATCAGGGCCTTGCCGCGCGAGGTCGGTGTGCCGATCGGCAGGCGCCAGACTTTCTCCTTGTAGACGATGCCGCGCGAGGAGAAGAAGAGAACCGGCGTGTGGGTGTTGACAACGAATAGCCGGCTAACGAAATCCTCGTCGCGGGTCGTCATACCGGACCGGCCCTTGCCGCCGCGGCGCTGCGCGCGGTAGGTAGTGAGCGGAACGCGCTTGATATAACCGAGGTGCGAAACCGTGACGACCATGTCTTCGCGGGCGATCAGGTCCTCATCGTCCATCTCCAGACCGCCATCGATGATCTCAGTGCGCCGCGGCGTGCCAAACTCGTCGCGCACCGCCTTCAGTTCGTCCTTGACGATGGTCTGGATGCGGACACGCGACGACAGGATTTCGAGGTAATCCCTGATTTCGTCGCCGATCTTGTTGAGTTCGTCGCCGATTTCATCGCGGCCAAGTGCCGTCAAGCGGGCAAGACGCAGCTCGAGGATGGCGCGCGCCTGCTCTTCCGAAAGATTGTAGGTCAGGTCCTCGTTGATGCGGTGGCGCGGGTCGTCAATGAGGCGGATCAGGCTCTCGACGTCTTCGGCGGGCCAGCGGCGCGTCATCAGCTCTTCGCGGGCGGACTGCGGATCCGGCGCCTGGCGGATGACGCGGATCACCTCATCGATATTGGCGACCGCAATCGCGAGGCCCACCAACACATGCGCGCGCTCGCGCGCCTTGCGGAGAAGGAACTTCGTTCTCCGGCTAACGACTTCTTCGCGGAAGGCAACGAAAGCGCGCAGCATGTCGAGCAGATTGAGCTGCTCCGGCTTGCCGCCGTTCAGCGCAACCATGTTGCAGCCGAATGACGTCTGCAGCGGCGTGTAGCGATAGAGCTGGTTCAGAATGACTTCGGCATTGGCATCGCGCTTCAGCTCGATGACGACCCGGTAACCCTGGCGGTCGGATTCATCGCGAAGGTCGGAGATGCCTTCGATACGCTTCTCGCGCACCAGTTCGGCCATCTTCTCGATCATCGTCGCCTTGTTCACCTGATACGGGATCTCGGTGATGATGATCTGCTCGCGGTCGCCGCGCATCGGCTCGATTGCGGCAACGCCGCGCATGATGACGGAACCGCGGCCGGTCTCGTAAGCCGAGCGGATACCCGAACGGCCCAGGATCTTCGCTCCGGTCGGAAAGTCCGGACCGGGGATGATCTGCATGAGCTCCGGCAATTCGATCGCCGGATCGTCGATCAGCGCAATGCAGGCGTTGATGACTTCGGACAGGTTGTGCGGCGGAATGTTCGTCGCCATGCCGACGGCAATGCCGCCTGCCCCGTTGACGAGAAGATTCGGAAACTTCGCGGGCACCACGACGGGCTCGGAGAGCGTTCCGTCGTAGTTGTCGCGGAAATCGACCGTTTCCTTGTCGAGGTCATCAAGCAGCGAATGCGCCGCCTTCTGCAGGCGGCATTCCGTGTAACGCTCGGCCGCCGGCGGGTCGCCGTCGACAGAACCGAAGTTGCCCTGGCCGTCGATCAGCGGCAGGCGGAGCGACCAGTGCTGCGCCATGCGCGCCAGCGCATCGTAGATCGCCATGTTGCCGTGCGGATGGTATTTACCCATCACGTCACCGGTGACGCGGGCGCATTTGACGTATTTCTTGTTCCAGTCGATGCCGAGCTCGGACATGCCATAGAGAATGCGCCGGTGCACGGGCTTAAGGCCGTCGCGGACATCCGGCAGCGCGCGGCTGACGATGACGCTCATCGCGTAATCGAGATACGACCGCTGCATTTCCTCCATGATGGAGATGGGCTCGATGCCTGGCGGGAGCTTCCCGCCGCCTGGGGGTGCTTGTTCAGTCAAAACAGATCACGATCTCTTTGTAGAATCACTGGAAGATGTATAGCGGAAAGGGTTGTCTCACGCCAATTTGAGCGGAAGTTTTGAACAGGCTTTTGCGGCGGAAAGGCGGCAAATCAGGCGATTCGCCCGGCTTTCGAGACCAGGCCGTCGCCCGGCATTTGCCAAATGGAAAACCTCGCTTCACAATTGCGAAAACCCATCCCTCATATGGTGTTCCGGAGAGATTATGGCAAGCGCCGACCAACTGATCAACGCTTTCACGACGCTGCTTGTCACGATCGATCCACCTGGGCTTGCGCCGATCTTCCTGGGGCTGACCATGGGCATGAGCCGCAGCCAGCGCAAACAGGTGGCGCTGCGCGGCTCCGTGATTGCTTTCATCATCCTTGCCGTCTTTGCGCTGTTCGGCGCAAGCGTGCTTGGCGTCCTCGGCATTTCGATCGGCGCATTCCGCATTGCCGGGGGGCTTTTGCTCTTCTGGATTTCCTTTGAGATGGTCTTTGAAAAGCGGCAGGACCGCAAGGAGAAGACTGGCGAAGTGGCGATCACCAAGGATCACATCCAGAACATAGCGGTCTTTCCGCTGGCGCTCCCCCTTATTGCCGGCCCGGGCGCGATCTCGGCGACGATCCTGCTTGCCGGTTCGCTGCAAAGCTCCGTCGAGCGGGCGCAGCTTCTTATCGTGATTGCGGCCAACCTGCTGCTGATGCTTGCCGCGCTTGTGGTTGCCGATCGGCTCGACCGCTTTCTCGGTGTCACCGGTCGGGCGATCCTCACCCGCCTGCTGGGCGTCATTCTTGCAGCCCTTGCAGCGCAGTTCGTGGTGGACGGTGTGAAGGCAGCGATGGCCGTGAACTAGAGCGCCGAGTGTCGGCTATCTTCAAAGTCGGCGGAGCGCAAAAGGGCGGTGCACGAGCAGGTATCTATTTTGATGCTACCTTGACGTGGCATATAATAGAGCGGTTCATTGGGGTGGACTGATGCAATGACGCCGTTCCGAGGGAGGCCGCGACGTCGGAAAAAAAGAAA